>JAKSCF010000031.1 GCA_022360735.1 Clostridia bacterium | reverse complement strand
GCTGCAATAGATAATGAAACGCACTTAAAAGCATTAGCTCAGCTCATGGGTGTTTTGTGTCAATCAGAGAATATAACCAATATTATTAATGCCGTAAAAGAAGAAGAAGTTCTCAAAATTATTGAAGCATATTCAAAATAAAAAGGAGGTGAATGTGTGAAGATTTTAGTAGTGTGCGGGTCTGGCTTGGGGAGCAGCTTGATGATGGAAATGAGTATCAAATCCATTATAAAAGAATTAGGGATAGAAGGGGAAGTGAATCATACTGACCTTGGTTCTGCAAAAGGTTTAGGTGCTGATATCTTTATTGGAACAAGAGATATAACAAGCCAACTGGAAAATGTTGACGGAGAAGTCATATCCCTTAAGAATATGATCGATAAGGCGTATATGAAGAGCGAGCTGGAGGCAACTTTTAAAAAACTGGGCGTGTTGTAACATAAAGCTAATCATTTATGAGACTGGAATTATTCAATGATTTATTTGAAAGTATGACGTAATAAACGGTGACATCAACTATAAGTATTTTGTTTTGAGAGGAGAGTCAATATGACATTTCTAAAATTTTTAATGTACGATGTTTTAAGTGTACCGGCAGTATTAGTAGGTCTGGTAGCATTAATAGGACTGATGGCACAAAAAAAATCCTCAACAGAGTGCATTAAAGGAACCTTAAAGACCATCATGGGATTTATCATTTTAGGAGCTGGAGCCGGGGTTATTGTCGGTTCACTGAACTCTTTTTCAGAAATGTTTCAGCAAGGGTTTAATATAACAGGGATTGTGCCGAATAATGAAGCCATTGTATCCATCGCCCAAAAAACATTTGGAACTGAAATGGCACTCATTATGCTATTTGGTATGATCGTCAATATTATTATTGCAAGAGTAACCAAATGGAAATACATCTTTTTAACAGGCCATCACACTTTATATATGGGCATTATGATCGCTGCAATTCTTGCGGCAGGCGGTATGACAGGAACTGCTTTAGTAGCAGTAGGATCAATAATCTTAGGGATTACCATGATTATTTTCCCCGCCATGGCGCAACCCTTCATGAAAAGTATAACCGGTACGGATGAAGTCGCATTTGCTCATTTTGGAACAACGGGCTATGTACTTGCCGCACTGGTAGGAAAGTGGTTTGGAAATAAAGAAAAATCCACAGAGGATATTCAATTACCAAAAGGGTTGTCATTTTTAAGAGATACACCGGTCGCCATTGCTTTTACAATGGGTGTTATTTTCTTAATATCTGCTTTAGCAGCGGGCAAGGGATTTAGTGAAGGATTGAGCGGCGGACAGCATTATTTGATATTCGCTGTGCTGCAGGCCATTACCTTTGCAGCAGGTGTATTCATTATTCTTCAAGGGGTCAGAATGATATTGGCAGAAATTGTTCCGGCATTCAAAGGGATTGCAGAAAAAATAGTACCCGATGCAAAACCGGCACTAGATTGCCCGGTTGTTTTTCCATATGCACCTACAGCTGTTCTCATAGGATTTTTATCCAGTTTTGCAGCAGGCGTTGTAGGAATGTTTGGATTGATGGCATTAAATTTAACCGTTATTATACCTGGGGTTGTCCCTCACTTTTTCTGCGGTGCTACTGCAGGTGTATTCGGTAATGCCACAGGAGGTCGTAGAGGTGCTATACTTGGAGCATTTTGCCACGGTCTTCTGATCACGGTTCTACCTATACTACTATTACCGGTTCTTGGAGATTTAGGCTATGCCAATACCACCTTTAGTGATGCTGACTTTGGTTTGGTTGGAATACTCTTAGGCAATATATTACGATTGTTCATTTAGATAACAGATTTTTAAGTTTGGTTAGTTGGGGCTGTTAATTAGAACAATAGTGAAACAATAGTTGAACGGTAGTGGAGCGATAGTGAAGCAATAGTAAAACGATAGTGGAACCATTGTTCAACCATTGTTAAACCATCGTTCAACTACTGTTAAACCATTGTTCAACCATAATAAGGGGGCAATGCATTGAAAGTTGAAGAGCTGAAGGCTAAGGCGATACAAATAAGAGAAGAAGTAATCGATTACGGGTATCTACTGGGAAAATGCCACATGGGTGGTGCACTTTCTACTATAGAAATATTAACAGCACTATATTATGAAGAAATGAAAATTGATCCAAAAAATCCATTGCTTGAAGATAGAGACCGATTCATACTGAGCAAGGGACATGGTGCATTAGGTTTATATACCATTTTAGGTGACTTAGGTTTTTTTCCAAAGGAATATTTAAAAACTTTTAAAAAAATGGGGTCCATATTGCAGGGTCATCCCAATGCGGCAATGACACCGGGAATAGAAATGACTGCAGGCTCTTTGGGGCAGGGCATATCATATGGAGCAGGTAAAGCCTTAGCATTAAAGGCTAAAGGCATTAATGGTAAAGTATTTGTCATGGTTGGAGATGGCGAACTTCAAGAGGGGCAAAATTGGGAAGCCATTGCTTGTGCACACCACTATAATCTGAGCCAATTATATGTCATTGTAGATCATAATAAGCTCCAGTTAGATGATACATTAATCAATGAACTAACATACTGTAAAATCAAAGAGAAATTCATATCTTTTGGCTGGAATGCCAAGAGTGTAGACGGCCATGACATAGAAGAAATATTAGATAGTTTAAATGACCAAGATACTGAAAAGCCTACTGCTATCATTGCACATACCATAAAAGGCAAGGGTGTTTCTTTTATGGAAAATGATATAAGCTGGCATTGCAACCAAATGAGTGCCCCTCAGTATCAGACGGCTAAAAAAGAGATAAAAGCTTCTAAGGAGGCGATGGGATGAAATCACCCAGAGATGTATTGGGGGAAGCATTGGTTGAGTTAGGTCAAAAGAATAATAAAATTGTAGTACTCAATGCAGATGTGGCGACCCCGACAAAAGCGCATTTGTTTCAAAAAGAATTTCAAATGCGGCATTACAATATGGGCATATGTGAACAGAATATGATGTCCGCAGGGGCAGGGTTGGCAAGTGAAGGCTTGATACCTATTGTAAGTACCTTTGCTGTTTTTGCAACAGGCAGAGCCTATGATCAAATAAGACAATGTATTGCATATAGCAGAAATAATGTGAAGATAGTGGCCACACATCCAGGCTTATCGGTAGGCGGAGACGGTGCCACACATCAGGCACTTGAAGATATTTCGCTGATGCGGTCTATGCCAAATATGTTAGTTTTGGCGCCCTCCGATGCGATAGAAACCAAACAAGTCTTGGAAAAAGCAATTGAGTATGAAGGTCCTGTTTATATTAGAGTAGGGCGAGGGGAGATGCCGGACCTTTTTTATGACAAAGCATTCGAGATAGGTAAAGGAAGTGTCTTGAAAGCAGGCAAGGATATAACTGTAATCAGTCATGGTATTATGACCTATCATGCCCTGCTTGCTGCAGAAGAATTAGAAAAAGAAGGGATTCGGGTTGAAGTCATTAATATGGCCAGTATAAAACCCATTGATGAAGGGTTAATCATTAACGCTGCAAAAAAAACCGGAAGTATCATGACAATAGAAGACCATAGCATATATGGCGGCTTAGGAAGTGCTGTAGCAGAAATAGTGGTTACCAACCGTCCGGTGCCCATGGATATTATGGGTGTTAACGATACCTTTGGAGAGTCAGGAACACCCGGTGAACTGTATAAAAAATATGGTTTAGATGTTCCATCTATAAAAGACAGAATCAGAAATCTCTATAAATCTAAAGAATTATGAGGTAATTTTATGTTAAAGCTCATTGCCACAGACTTAGATGGGACACTTTTAGATGATGATGGAAAATTAGATGATCAATTTTATGATGTAATGAATGGTGTCCATGAAAAGAATATATTGTTTATTGCGTGCAGCGGTCGATTTTATAGGACGTTAAATGAAGATTTTAAAAAGATAAGACCCAATATTATTTTAGTAGCGCATAACGGTGCGTACATTCAGTACAGCAAAAACGGAAAAAGAATTTTTGAGAGCAGCATGGAATATGATTTGGTTTTAGATGTGATGGAATTCTGTGATTCTATTGGAATAGAAAAATATCTATGTACTAAAGACTATGCCCATCTTTCTAATCCATCTGATGATATCGTTAAAAAATTTAAGGAGCTAAGAGTACCCATAAAAATTGTTAAGGACTTAAAGAAGATCGATGAAAAAATAACTAAAATTGGACTGTTTTGTCAAGATGGTATCCTGCAGGACATAGAAGAATGCATCCATAGAAAATATAAGGATATGCTTGAGTATTATCTGGTAGGAGAAATCTGGCTTGATATTATGAATCAAGGGATCAATAAGGGCAATGCAATCAGAATGATTCAAGAACAGTTCGATATTGGTATCCATGAGACCATGGTATTCGGAGATTATTATAATGATATTTCCATGTTTGACAGAGCATCTTTTAGCTATGCCATGAAAAATGCACCTGAGGAAGTCAAAAAATATGCTAATTATATTGCAGAAAGCAACAATGATTGTGGTGTTATTAAAATTATCCAAGAAAAAATAATTTCACCATAGCTTTTATCCATATATGTATAAGGAACGGCCACTGTGCCGTTCCGGAACATCAGTCTCAATCAGAACAATTTGTTCTGTTTTTTTTAGTAAAAAGGTATTTAACATTAAATTTAAAAAAACTTAACCTACAAATAACATTACTACAATAAGATAAATAGAAAGTTACGTACCTATAAAAAGTTAAAAAAGAGGGATATGTTAAATTGAAAGATCATAAAGAATCTTTAATTTTAGATCATCTGTTAGACGATATTGTCTCAGGAAAATATAGAGAAAATGATAAGCTGCCATCAGAAAATGAATTGGCGGATTTGTATCATGCAACCAGGATTACCATTAGGAAAGTATACAATAGACTGGAAGAAATGGGATACTTATACTCTAAACAAGGTAAAGGAAGGTATTTGAAGGATAAACAGCAAAAAATTGATTTGCACCTTTCAGGCAGTGTAAGCTTTAGTGAAAAAATGAAAGGAAAAGGATACGATTTCTATTCCAAGAATCTATTTTGTCAGGAGATTGAGTATAATGAAAAGATATACAGCGAGTTAGGCATTGAGGAAAGTGATAAAGTTTATAAGATTGGGCGGCTAAGATTCATTAATAATAAGCCCATAGCACTGCATGTTTCTTATGTAGCCCAATCTGTTTTTAAAGAGATTCATAGAGAAGGTGAAGCTATTAAGTCAATGTTTGAATATTATAGAAGCAAGGGGTATAAGAAATTTGATTCGTCAAAAAATATATTAAGTGTTTCTTTTCCTACCCATTTCGAACGTGAAATATTTGAATGCACGAACCTAATCCCTATGCTCATTTTGGAAGGCAACTGTTTGGACATGATATCCGGAAAAATTTTAGAATTCAGTAAAATAATTTATCGAGGAGATGTATTTAAATACCAAATAAAGTAAAGAAAAAACTACCCAATCGAAACTACCCAATCGGGTAGTTTTTTTATGCGAAGGAAGGCGCAATTATTCTTAATATAGAGTTAACACGATTAACGCAAAGTTAACAATCGCCAACTTGGCAACAAGATATAATAGCGTTTGTAAGGGAGGTAAAGATGATGAAAAGACGTCAGAGAACAGAAATATTGGTGAATGGATCCATAAATGTTGCGAAAAAAATGGCAGAAGAAATTATGGAGCATTATCATGTTAAAACCATAGAAGAGCCTAATAATGGGCTTGTGATGATAGAGATGCGGGAGACTGCGAAGAAGAATTTATTCTATTTAGGGGAAATGTTTGTGACAGAAGCAAAGGTGCAAGTACAAGATTCTTTAGGAATTGGAATGGTTTATGGTAACTGCCCGGAATTGGCCTACTATTTAGCAGTTGTAGATGCTGCGTATAATGCGGATTTAAAAGAAGCCGGAGGGTGGTCGGAACTGCTGTTAGAGGAAGAAAAGAATATTAAGATGAAAAAAGATAAAGAGCAGGCTAAGATTTTAAAGACAACGGTTAATTTTGAAACGATGGATGTTGAATAGAGGAGATAAATCATGAAATTAGACTTAGTACATGATATTCAAAAAGCTTACCGTAAGGTAGTGGAGAGTATGTCTCGACCGGGACACATAAATAGTATAAATGAAGAAGCAAGTAAAGTAGATTTAGAAATCCAATTCTATCCATCTACTTTGGTACTCATGTTAATGCTGTTAGATGCAGAGGTTAGCTTTAAAATAATTTCAGAGAATGAAGCAAGTATGACACAATTGATCAGTCAATTAACATATGCGAAACCGGAGACGGTTGAAAATGCGAATTTTATTTTTGTTATGAAAGATGTCAACGATGGAGAGCTGGAAAGGGTTTTGGAGAAGGCATATGAAGGCATGCCGTCACGCTGTTCCAGGGTTCATGACCAAACCTGCAGCAAGTGCTGGATTGAACGCCTGCAGCATGGTGTTCCCCTCGGTTCTACAGCCCTGCAGGTCACTTG
>JAKSCF010000129.1 GCA_022360735.1 Clostridia bacterium | reverse complement strand
TCTATTTTTTCCAGTTGATTAGCCAGATCATTAACAGCTTCATCCCATAAACACTTTTCTTTTCTTTTTTTATCTGAAACAGGTTGCGTTTTTACACCTTCATTTACAGTAACCACTTGATTGGCTTTGTCTCTAATATCGTACTGTTTTATGGCTTTTTTACATTTATCAAAGATAATATTATCTGAGGTTACAAGTCCATTTACTACCCCTTCGCACAGTCCCCATGCTGCATCAAGAACCATTTCGTCTCGTCTTCCGTTTAGCGGATTAGCAGAGAATGCAACACCAGAGATATCTCCTGCTATCATTTCTTGAATGAGTACGCTATGTGAGGGCTTCTTTATGTCAATGTTATTATTGAATTTATAACTTTTAGATCGTTCATTCCAAAATGATGCCCAGCAAACTTTTATTGCTTTTTCAATATTTTGAATCCCTTTTACATTGAGCACTGTCTTGTACTGGCCTGCAAAAGAACTATCTTTTAAATCTTCAGCACTTGAAGATGATCTCACTGCATAATATTTATCCGGCTGAATATTATTCTTTAATGCATCTATTAACGTTTTTTCCATTGGCACATTATTAAACCAATGATTGCACTGTGATTCATTTAATTCTGAGCATTGCAGCTTTTCATGAAGTTCTGCATCATTATTTTTCAGTTGAATTAAATATTGACCCAATGCATCATTTGTAAAGACAAAGCCTGGTGGAACATTTACGCCTTTTTGTCTTAATAAGCCAATTTGATAAGCTTTCCCTCCTACCTTATGAAACATCTCTTTTTTTATTGAATCCAAACTAACAGATAACATAAGCTTTCTCCTTTCTAAAATTTCTTTTATTAGTGTCAACTAAAAATGTCTTTTAATCTTTTAAATAAACCTTTTCAAGCTGATTTAATATTATTTTTGAAAAACCAAATTGTCCTTTTTTTATTCCTAAGATTCTTTCCATGGTATCTTCATAGAAACAAATTTTGTTTTTAATGCGATCCATAACTTCAGGATTTTTATTGTCATGGGCTAGTAATTTTGATACGCTGGTATTCATCAGCATAATCATATTTACCCATAGTTCTGCTGCTTCCGAAGGATAATCGTTATAAAACAACCCTTCGGAGATACCTTGTTCTATGATTTCTTCATAGGGTTTTTTGATGTTGTGAAACGTACTGTCCATAATCTTTTGTATCAGCTTATGGTTGCCTTCGGTCTCAAACACTTTGATAATATTAAACCTTTTCTCACGTGATTTTGACTTAAAATTAACCAATTCCAATATAAGTTGATTCATTTTTTCTAATGCATTCAACTGATTATTTTTTATGATCTTTTCCGGTATCCTCAATGCCAGATCGATATATCGCTGAGTAAGATTTTCCAGTACTTCTTCTTTGGATTGAAAATGGTGGTAAAAGCCTCCTTTTGATGCGCCCACTTTATTACAGATTGCATTTACAGAAGTATGCTCATATCCCTCCTTAATAAATAATTCTAATGCAGCATCCATCAATTCTTGTTTTAAATCAT
>JAKSCF010000032.1 GCA_022360735.1 Clostridia bacterium | reverse complement strand
TTACAGCCACTTTCTTATTATCAACATTTGTATCAGCTACTACGTTAAAGCCTATTGTTACCAACATAAGTACTAAAAGTGCAAAAATTAAACCTTTATGTTTCATGATTATAATCCTCCTTTAATATGCTTTCAGCTAAACTCATATATATACCTGACATTTCATCATCTGGAAATGCCTCCACAACCGTTTTACCTAAATGCTCTGCCTTTTGCACAATTGGGTTTCGAGGTATATGTTTAATAATCTTGGTCTCCATCTCATCGCTAAGCTTACACACTAATTTATACTCATCAGCAATATTTTTAGCGTTAAGGATTAGCCCCCCAAGTGAAGCATAGTTACGGTTCGAAAACTGTTTTACTGCTTGCCCGATATTGCTTGCAGCATACATACTCATCATCTCTCCACTTGTCACGATATAGACCTGATCCGAATAACCATTGCGTAGGGGCATCGCAAACCCACCACAGACAACATCCCCCAGGACATCATAGATGACAATATCAGGTTTATATCTCTCATAAGCCTTTAGCGCTTCTAATGTTTCAAAAGCAGAAATAATACCTCTGCCGGCACATCCAATACCTGGAGTTGGCCCACCTGCTTCTAGGCACAACACACCACCGTCTCCAACAGCAACTAAATCTTCCAGTTGAACTTGTTTTTTCTTTATTTTTAATGTCTCTAAAATTGTAGGAATCCTTTTACCCCCTACCAGGTTTTTAGTTGAATCTGCTTTGGGATCACAGCCAATCTGCATAACTACTTTTCCTTTAGCAGCCAGCGCTCTCGATAAATTTGAAACGGTGGTAGATTTCCCAATACCACCTTTCCCATAAACTGCAATTTTCTTCATTATGTCACCATCTCAATTTTGTTTTTAATTTAGCAAATGCTTCGTTAAAATCTTTACTATTTGGTCGACCCTTGATCGAATCATATTTTTTCATCTTTTCCTCGCTCAAAGCATGAAGATGATCTGCTGGAAGCTTTTTAAACATTTCGATAACCTGGTCGCTAATGCTCCCTTGTACCAGATCTATACCTAAAATATTGCAATTGGAATAGATTTCTCCCATATTCTTTATACACTCTTTTCCATGCTCTGATTTTGGGTTGGCTCCGAGTGTAGCAATCAGATAAACATTCTTGCCTTGAAAATTATCTACTATTTCTAAAGATTTTTTATCTGGTTTTCCTTTATCTATCCAGGAACACAATACATAAAGATCAGCCAACGTTCCTTCATAATCATCAATATTAATAACCTCTGAAGGTGTCTCACATAATTTATGTAATCCATATGCAAGACGTTTTGTATTTCCACTTAAAGATGAATAAACAAATATAGTTTTCAAGTTATCACTCCTTCCTATATAATGATAACAATTTTCATTCTCAATTACCTTTAAATTTTTTTGATTACCTTTAAATTCTTTTGAAAATTTCATTCGTAAAAATTACTTGACAGCAAATAGTAGATCAGAACATTTATAGCTTGACAAAGACAAATTTATTATGTTATGATATTAATAATCATTCTCAATAATTAATTAGGAGGATTTTATGAATATTTTCTTATCGGAAGGCAATCAGATAATTCTTCCACATCTTAATCATGTTCTAAAAAGCTATTACTATACTACTGGCTACTCTGTCAATGCTTATAATCATACAGGTGGTTTGATTGATAAGGTAACAAAAGATAATTTTACTGATGTAACGAAACTTATGAATATGATTGCCAAAAACAGAGTCTTAGATTTTATTGCCAATTCATCTTTTGTAGATTTAGATACTTTTCTTTTTGAAATCTTTGAAAATATTTTCACCATAATTGTTCCTGTAATCAAGAATGATGAGCTCATTATGTTCTTCATCATTTAACCATTCTTAATAGATATATTAACAATTACAGAAAAAAAAGACCTGTATCGAAGAATTAGTAAAACATCGAATGATTTTGTCCCCTATGCAACTTATAGCTCCTTTGAATATGTTAATAGTAACCGTTTGGATTATTTAGGCCAACTATTTTATCATTTAATGTCTAATAGCATCTATATTGGACAACAACATTTTTGCTCAAAACTTTCTATGCGTGATACGAAATGGGGAAAATCTTTACCTCTGGATTCTTTCAATTATACAGATGGGTTTGTCAATCTTCCAGCAGTGAAGCAAATATGTGATCATTTAGTTATCAAAGATATTAAAGGTGCACTGAAAAGCTATCAGTCGATCCATACCTTTTTAAAGCTTCCCTTTGGCGATAAATGCCCGATAAAAATGCTACAGTATCGATTTATCGCAATGGTTACACTTATGCAATATCATTTATCCCAACATTTCAAAGAAATAAAGGGAGAGTTACATCAGATAGCAACTAAATGTATCCTACAAATGAGTTGTTGCCAGAATTATAGCTCTATAATTCAATTTGGTGAAATAATAATTGAAAATTTCTATAAAGCAATAGAAGACCATAATGAACTAAAACTATCACCCAATATACTACAAGCTTTGAAGTACATACATAGTAATTATATGAATAATATCCACTTAGCAGATATTGCAAAAAGTATTCCGATGAATGAGACCTATTTATCAGCTCAGTTTAAGCATGAATACAACATGCCACTAAACCAATATTTGAATCAATATCGAATTAAGCAAGCAATCATCCTGATAGAAAATACGGATTATAAATTAACCCAAATAGCTCTGATGGTAGGATTCGACTCTTCCAATTATTTCTCAACAGTTTTTAAAAAATATACTGGCTTAACTCCAAGTCAATATGCAAAGAAATATTCTTCTTTATAAAGTTATACAAATAAAGAGTTCCTTTAAAGAGATGGAGTAATATTGAAAACTCAACCCTAGAGGAACTCTTTTAAAATCACATTGCTTTTAACTTTTTTTCATATCTTGCAACGTTTTGTATAATCTATCGCTCCTGATATTACTGAGTCTGTATCAAGAAATATCTTTTCAAATAGTTTGTTAATATTTTAGCAAATCATTTTATTATATCAACAGCATTATTCTGTTATTTTTAAATAAATATACATCCTCCCTTTTATCTGTTCAGAATTTAAGATAAATCTATACTCCTCAGCTTCCAAATCCAAAAAATACGTCTCTTTGCTAAAACTTGAACTATATGTCTCTCCGTGCAAAAAAGGAATTATGTCACCATTTGATCCAATCAATTTTAGGTCAATCAATTTTGCGTAAACTCCCTTTTGAATAATTTGGATTCCTACCC
>JAKSCF010000533.1 GCA_022360735.1 Clostridia bacterium | reverse complement strand
TTAAAAGTCAAACAAATGGTCCATGAACAATTAGATATTCCGGTGGTATGTGCACACGAATTGACTTCTTCATTAGGTTTTCATCATAGAACAGTTACTGCAGCACTCAATGCTAAGCTAATACCGATTATTAGTGAATTGGTCAATGCCACAAAAGATGTTCTTCGAAAAAACAATATAGAAGTGCCAATTATGATGGTTAAAGGTGATGGCAGTTTAATGCAAGAATCCTCTGCCATTGATAAACCCATTGAGACCATTCTTTCAGGGCCTTCGGCAAGCATTAAAGGCGGAATTTTTTTAACCAATCAAGAGGAAGCTTTAATTCTGGACATGGGCGGAACCACAACGGATATTGCTCATGTTGAATCAGGACGCGTTAAAATAAAGGAAAAAGGAGCAAGTGTTGGAGGCTGGCTGACACGGGTAAAAGCAGCAGAAATATCTACATTTGGAATTGGAGGCGACAGCTACTTGCACTTCAACACGGATGGCAAGCTTAAAATTGGTCCTCAAAGAGTACAGCCTTTATGTGTAGCAGGAAAAAATGACCCAAAGCTCATAAATGAACTCAAAACAATTAGAAAAGATGAAAAATATGAGTTGTTCTCTGATCAAGAAATTGACTGTTTTTCGATTAACAAAAAACCTAAAAAAGGTGAATTAAACAAGCTGGATGAGAAAATTCTTCAGCTTTTAGAGGATGGCCCTCACAGCCTGTTTTACTTGGCCAGATCGTTGGAAAAAGATGCTGAAGCATTGGAACTGTCACGATTAGTCAGTGAAAATATACTTACAAGAATATCTATGACGCCGACGGATATTTTACATGCGTTGGGTAAATTTAAGTTGTGGGATGAAAAAATATCCCTGGTGGCAGTTGAAATCTTAGCGGATAGAATGGGAAAAACGATTTCTGAACTCCTTGAGATGGCAGTATCACAGATTACAAATCAGTTAACCATAGCATGTCTTCAAAGCATTACTAACTTTGAAGAGCAAAGTTTTAATTTAAAAAATAATGATGCAGCAATGTATCTTATTAATAAAGCCGGAAATTTGGGAACACAGGGTCTTCTAATGACACAATTTATAGTCAGCAAACCCATTGTTGCCATTGGAGCACCGGTAAATGCTTGGATGCCTCAGGTTTGTAAAATGCTTAATACAAAATTAATGATACCGGAACATGCAGAAGTGGCAAATGCTATTGGTGCTGCAGTTGGACAGATAATGGAAACAGTGGATGTTTTAATAAGACCGGATCGTAAGCATAAGAAATATATTTTACATGCTCCCTGGGGACGAGACGTTTTTGATACATTGAATGATGCAATGGATTATGCAGTTCCGGCAATAAAGAAATATGTCGCGGATTTAATGATGCATGCTGGAAGTGAACAGTTTGATATTGTAGAAAGCCATGAAGATATATTTGTAGATATTATTGGTCCAAACAAAAAAACTTATGTGGAAACCAGAATAAAAGCGACAGGAATTGGCAGCCCAATGTGGATCCAAAATAAGTAAATAATACATGTCAGTTGGTGATTATGATGAATGTTACTATAAAAATAAAATATATGGGAAGATATGCAAAAAAAACAGGTGTACGCATAGAGGAGCTAAAAGTTAATGAAAATATAGAAGAAGCATATCAGTACCTTGTAAAATACTTTAAGGAAAAATATGATTTTGATCCGCCTTATATCTTAATGGTGAATAATATGCACATTATTGGTGCTATTAAGAAAAATATTCCTTTAAAGAACGGAGATGTATTTAAACTTTTATCATTTATATCAGGTGGATAACAAAGCATTGCATATAATATTAATTTTATTGTAGACATAACGTCTTCTTAGGTAATGTACACGTAGAAAGGAGTATTATGATGAAAGGCTATACAGGAAATATTTTGCATGTCAACCTTACGACAGGTAAATTTGAAATAGAGCACCCGGATGAGAGTTTCTACCGAACCTATATAGGTGGAAGTTGTATGGGGGCCTATTATGTCATGAAAGGTATGAAAAAGGGTTTAGATGCACTGGCACCTGAAAGTGTATTAGTATTTTCTTTAGGGCCTATTTGTGGTTCAACCATTAGTGGTGCTGCACGTCATTCTATTACTGCAAAGTCTCCCCAGACCGGTGGAATCATGGCAAGTGAAGCTGGCGGTTATTGGGCACCTGAGCTCAAATGGGCAGGATTTGATGCCCTTGTCATAACAGGAAAATTTGATAAGCCTGTGTATCTTTGGATTCATAATGGTGAGTTTCAATTGCGGGATGCGTCTAATATCTGGGGAAAAACCACTAAGGATGCTCAGGAGATAATTAGAACCGAATTGGGTGACAAAAGAATTCGTGTGGCGCAAATAGGTGTTGCCGGAG
>JAKSCF010000535.1 GCA_022360735.1 Clostridia bacterium | reverse complement strand
CACTCCTTTACTTTAATTCTGAGAAAATATCATTTAATATTCTTTTAAAATCTTCTTGGGTCATTCCTTTGCAATAGGCTTTAAAAACCATAGGCTTTATACTTTCCACAAGTTCATTCTTATATTCCTGTGATGTAGGTTCGTTGGTCACATCCGAAACGTAAACTCCTTTTTGCCGGTGTATTGAAATAAGCTTTTCGTTTTTAAGTATGTTGTAAGCCTTGTTAACCGTATGAAGGTTAATACCTAAATCTTCTGCCATTTGCCGAACTGAAGGAAGCCTTTGCCCGGGCACTAAATGGCCTTTGGCAATGCCTTCAATTATCTGATGATTAATCTGTGCATAGATAGGTATTTCGGATTCAAAATTAAGTTGCAGCAGCAAGTCAATCACCTCCTGTATTATATCTGTTATATATAATATATAACAGATATAATATGATGTCAATATCTATATATAATAGTTTTATTAAGGCCGGAAGATACCAGCTATATGCAGTTAAGGGGTTTTTCAACCGTTTTTTATGACATTTTTCCAAAAGTATTATAAAATGGAATATAAGTACTGCCTTATAAGATAACGGAATGGTCACGGAAGTTAGGGAAGTCTTATAAAGTGGTTAAATACTAATTTATAAAGGAAAGATGGAGATGGATAAAAATAAAATCGGTATTATTTATGGAATGAGTCCAAAGGAAATGGTAAAAGCTTTATTAGAAGATGCCAAAATAGAAAATGAAATTGAAAAGAATGCACTGATTGGGCTTAAACCGAATTTAGTTATTGCTAAAAAAGCCCACTCCGGCGCTACAACGACTCCTGAAATTGTTGAAGGGGTTATAGAGTACCTTCAAGAAAAAGGTAGAAACAATATTGTTGTGATGGAAGGCTCATGGGTTGGAGAGGGCACTAATCGAGCTTTTAAAGTATGCGGTTATGACAAAATATCAAAGAAATATAATGTGCCGCTGTATGATTTGCAAAAGGACCGTTACAGCTCCCATAAGGTTAAGGATATTGACATGCAAGTATGTGATCAAGTCATGGCGGTAGATTACCTGATCAATATACCTGTTCTTAAAGGGCACTGCCAGACAAATATGACATGTGCTTTGAAGAACCTGAAAGGCTGTATAACCAACGATGAAAAAAGAAGATTTCATAGGCTTGGATTACATAAACCCATTGCGTATTTGAACAAAATAATAAAACAGGATTTAATTATCGTGGATGGTTTAAATGGGGATTTATCCTTTGAAGAAGGCGGGACACCTATTCCAATGAATCGGATATTATTAGGGAAAGACCCGGTTTTGATAGATGCATATGTATGTGATTTAATGGGATATGTGTTAGATGATGTTCCTTACATTAAAATATCTGATGGTATAGGGGTGGGGAATTGTGATATTACCACAGCAGTAATAAAAGAGATCAATAAGGCAAACCATAATATAGATGTTCATGTTGACAATCAAAAAGTAGGCAGACTCACTGAAAATGTTGAAGCCGATAGTGCTTGCTCTGCTTGTTATGGAAGCCTTGTTCATGCACTTAAGAGACTCCAAGAACAGGGTTATAAAATAGAAAATAAAATATATAT
>JAKSCF010000247.1 GCA_022360735.1 Clostridia bacterium | reverse complement strand
GCCCATGCTTCAGAGAATTTGTCAATGATTCTTGAATAATTCTAAACAGAGACTTTTTGACAGGCTCGCTTTCATTTTCTAAACTGATACCCTTATAATCAATATTAATATTCGTCCTTTGCTGAAATCGCTCAAGCAAATGATGGATATTGATATCTTCCGAATTCAGAGTTTCAACCACTTCTCTTACTTTGCTCAAACTATTTCGTGCATTATTCAAACTATTGCTCAGCCTTTTTTTAGCTTCACCTTGATTTTTTTCAAACAAGTGATTAACGATTTCCATTTCCATAATCAAAGCACTCAATTCATGTCCCAGACTATCATGCAGCTCTCTTGCAATTCGATTTCTTTCTTCTGTGGTTGCCATATCACTTAACTTTTCTTGGTACAATACCAGTTCGTTATTCAATTGCTCCGTTTTTAACTTCTCTCTCTTATAAACAATCGCCATATCTACAGCCGTTGCAATAAGCAGATTGATGATTAAGAAAAAAATGAATTGGGTCATATTTTTAAAATTACCGTCAAGCCTTAATAAAACAATATATTTATAATTTGCAACGATTAACGCTATGACTTGTAATATTACGGTTTCTTTTAATTTAAAAAGATAAGCATTTTCAACGATTGATAAGATATATATCATCATTAAGAAATAGTTGATCAAATATCTGGATTGAACTTCCAGTAAAAATACTAACATGATTTCAATCAATGCAAAGATAAGCATAAGGCTGGGATTCTTAAATCTAAAATTGGCTTTTAATAAACTAATACATAAAAAAACAAGGGATAAAATCAGTATGCTTGTCAACCTTTGAAAAGAAGCACTTTCAAACATAATGGATAAAATCATTATCCCCACAAATATTAAGTTCTTAATCATAGAGCCTTTTGATACTGGCATATTAACCTACTTCACATTATTTTTTATTATTATACCGGCTACTTCATCATCTTTATATAACTTATCGTTATTATATACATTTTCTACTTTTTTACTTCCAAAATAATTGGTTCCCCAAACACCTGATAAAATCATTACGGCACCTACCATCTGATACCAATAAAATGCCTCATGCCTTATTAAAACACCTGCAAGAATGGATACCACACTGGATAAGTTAGCGAAAACAGCGGATCGAGAAGCTTCAATTTTTGATAATGTATAGTGTGATAAAAAGAATGCCAAAACAGATGACAATACCCCTAGATAAAGGACTGCTGAAACCACTTTAATATTTAATAAAGGTTCAAAATAATATAGCATATCCCCTTTTATAAGATGCTGTAAAATAGCAATCCCATTAAAAAATATGGCGCCGCAGCACATCATCACAAAGGTAATTTCCAAAGGGTTAAAGACTACAGAAAGTTTTCTTGACAGTATATTAGAAGCAGAAGCGCATAACACAGCTAACAAAAGTATCATGAGCCCACTCACACTTGAACCTACTTCATTGCTCTTCATGATAATAATAAAAACAGCCCCCGATACGGATATTCCAATAAAGAGTACTTGTATCTTGCTTGGCATTTCTTTTAAAAACACCACAGCCAAAATTGTTACAATAACAGGTATTATGGCTATCATCATGCCCGCTTCGGATGAAGTGGTCAGTTTGACGCCAAAAATTTCAAAAGTGAAATAAGCAGCAGGTTGTACAAATGCAATTGGTATTAATCGTTTAACATTTTTTTCTTTATAATCCACCTCAATGACATTAAATGCTTTCAGAACCAATAATAAGATTGCTGCCATACCAAACCTTAATCCCAAAAGATGAAATGGGTCGATTCCAGTTAAAGCTTCTTTTGTGAATAAAAAAGAAAAACCAAAAATTACAGCTGCACTTGTACTCGATAAATATGGTAAATATTTTTCCTTTTCAACCATACCCCTACTCCTTAAATTCTTAACCTAATATGCCTATAATCTTAGCGCCACAATTCTTCATCTGTTGGAACAGGATTGTCTTTCATAAAATGTGCGATACGAGAAATATTGATTAAGTGTTTGTAATCCAAATTTTCTGAAATGCTATTGTTCCCCCATGATCCGCAGCCCAAAGTATTGGTAGGCGCTAACCCATTAAAGAAACTGCCTCCGGCATTGGTTGCAGACGCTTGGTTAACAACAAATCTGGATGCTTCTAATTGCTCTCCTGCATATTCAATATTCTCCAGCGTATTAGAATGGATGGCAACGCTATGGCCTTTACCTTCGGCTTCAAGGTTATCCTTAGCAATGACAACCGCTTCTTTAAAATCTTTGTATTTATATGCTGCCAATACGGGACACATTTTTTCTTTTGCCAATATGTCGTCATCCCCGCTGCCGTCAGCCTCAATGACAATCACTCTTGTATTTTCAGGCACAGATACATTGGCTAATTTTGCAATTGCCTGTACAGACTGACCTATAGCGTGTCGATTCATATGCCCTGCTTCAAATATTGCATTTCTAAAAGCTTCTTTTTGGGCTGTGTCCGATACATAAAACGCACCATTTTCTTTGAATACATCTATGATCTCATTATATTTTTCTTCCGGCATAATAACAGATTGTTCCCCGGAACAAATAATGCCATTATCGAATATTCTGCCGGTAATAATTTTAGGGACCGCATCCTGTATATCCGCATCTCTGTCCATAATACATTGAACGTTTCCTGCACCAACACCTAATGCCGGTTTTCCACTGCTGTACGCAGCCTTTACCATACCCATACCGCCTGTTGCAATAACCACATCTGCGCCGGCAATCAAATCGCGTGTATTCTCTCTTGATTGCTGATCCAAAATTTGAATCAAATTCTTAGGTGCCCCTATTTTCTTTAATTCTGCATTGATCATATCAACCGTTGCCGTGCTGCATCTAAGGGCTCGATGATGAGGGGTGATGACGATGGCATTTCTGCCTTTTAATGCGAACATGGCATTACTCATAGGTGTGACAATTGGGTTTGTACACGGTGTAATGGCTGCGGCTACCCCCATGGGCTTAGCGATCTTTGTAATACCTGTAGCATCATTTCTTTCAATAATCCCTACAGACTTCTTGCCTTTAAGGTTATTCCAAATGACTTTTGCCTTCATTTGATTCTTAACAACCTTATCTTTATAGACACCCATACCGGTTTCTTCTATTGCCATTTCCGCAAGGACTTCGGCATTATCGTGGACAACTTTTGCTACGATTTTAACCACTTCGTCTACTTGCTCCTGGTTATATTTTTCAAATTCTTTTTGAGCTCCTCGAGCTCTTTGGATATACCCCATAATATAAACATTTTCCATTTGTCAGTTCCTCCTTAGTTTATAAATATTACTTCATAGATCCTGTTTTCATGAATTTAGAATGCCAAGACAATGCTTCATCCAAGATATGTGGTGTATGCTTGGCGCCGCTTTCATAGGCTCTGTTAAAGTAATCCATTAACTGATCTTTATAGTCGGGATGCGCACAGTTTTGGATGACTGCTATTGCTCTTTCCTTTGGACTCAAACCTCTTAAATCAGCATATCCTTGCTCGGTGACGATTACCATGCTGTCATGCTCAGTGTGGTCAACATGAGATACCATGGGAACGATGGATGAAATGTCGCCATTCTTTGCTATAGATGCTGTGCTGAATATGGTTAAATATGCATTTCTGGCAAAATCCCCGGAACCGCCTATTCCATTCATCATCTTTGATCCCATGACATGTGTCGAATTAATATTACCATAGATATCAACCTCTAATGCCGTATTCATAGCAATTACACCTAACCGTCTTGCAATCTCAGGGTTATTACTGATTTCTTGAGGTCTCAATATAATTTTATCTTTAAAGTAATTGATTTCTTCTTCAAACTTGACTAAACCTTCCGGTGAAGGGCTTACCGCAGTAGTGGCCGCCATGACCGCTTTACCGCATCTTAATAAATCCAACATGGAATCTTGAACCACCTCAGTATAGCAGGTTAGATTCTCAAATTCTGAGTCGCAAAGACCGTATAAAACTGCATTTGCAACGCTTCCAACGCCAGATTGTAATGGAAGTAAATTCTCAGGTAACCGTCCTGCTTTCACTTCTCCTCTTAGAAAATCTAAAATGTTTTCCGATATTTTTTTAGATGTCTCATCAACTGCTCCCAGTGCCCTAGTTTTATCTTGCATATCCGTTACAACAACTGCTGCAATTTTATCCATTCCACATGGAATATAAGTCGTACCTATTCTATCACTTGGATGACTTAAAGGAATAGGCTTTCTATTGGGTGGATTTTCTGTCATATATATGTCCGCCATTCCTTCAAGGGCCATAGGTTTGGCGAGATTAACTTCTACAATAACTTTATCTGAATTTTTTATAAGCGCCGGTGTATTGCCAATACCGCTGGTAGGTATAATATGACCTTCTTTTGTCACCGCCAAAGCCTCTACAATGGTGACGTCTATATGATTTAATAGTCCATAATTGATAAACTGAGTAGAATGACTCAAATGCATATCAATATATTCTATTTCTCCACTATTGATTTTATTTCTTAAAGCTGAATTGGTTTGGTAAGGAAGTCTTTTTTCTACAATACCTGCTTCAGCAAATGCCCCATCTATCTCAGGACCTGTAGATGCACCGGAATAAACCGATATTTTTAACTTTTCTTTTTCCCTTTTAACACGTTCAGCCAAAGCCAGCGTCACAGCCTTAGGGTATCCGGAGGGCGTAAACCCGCTAACACCTACAGCCATACCATCTTTAACAATTCTACTGGCTTCATCAGCCTCCATTATCATATCATATAATGCGTCATTTCTTAATCTTTCTTTTATAATTTCTTTATTCATTACGACTCACCTCCTTATATTATCGGCAATTTATGAAGTATAATTGTGAATATTACCATTCCAAGCAAAGCAAATGGATATGTTGCACCATAACCTGCTGCTGGATCATCACTTTCAAGCGCATCAATTGCTGCTCCAAGTCCTGGTGTTGATGTCATACCTCCACATATAGCTCCTGCTAACATGATCCAGTT
>JAKSCF010000033.1 GCA_022360735.1 Clostridia bacterium | reverse complement strand
GATACCTTCAAACGGGGTGTTTTGCAATAATTCGCTGTCAAGATGGCTGTAATCTTTATTAAAGACAATAGCTGCGACGTGAAGTCCACGGCTTTCAAGTTCATGTCGTAAACGAGTCGTTTCTTTTAAAACATTCCCCTCAGGAGAAGCGACAATGATGA
Organism: Clostridia bacterium; assembly: GCA_022360735.1. Next base: position 6,531 of record JAKSCF010000033.1, on the reverse strand, counting down.
AACGTGAACGTGCAGGGTCAACAATTGATTTATAGAAGTCGCGATTCGTTTGCTGAATCTGTTCGAGATTTTGAAGATAGCCGCTACTTTTAACAAAACTTCCGATATCATTCCAACCCAAAACAGTCCGCACTCGTTATCCATTTTCGTCTGTGTGTTCGCATCCCTTGCAGCCGCTCAACAGCATACTTAGCACCATCCATAATTTGAATTGTTTTGTCTTTCTCAAAGTCATCTTTGATCTCTTCTTCCTCTATAAGTTCAGATACCTTACCCTCCGAAATCGTCGTTTTATCAATCTTATCATCACTCATCTCAAATAATTGGTACTTGCCGATGCTGAGTTTTTCTTTTTTTGCCGCTTTAAGGTCCTCTTTGCCTGCATCAATAAATATAACCTTTGTGTTTTTATAAACAGGGTTTTCCGACATGGCTAAGCAAACACCTTGTGCTACAATCTTTTGCAAAGGTTCATTATTATGGTCCTTAAAGTTAACCGTTGAAACCAGTATGGCATTATCGGATGCCAATGCATAGCCTGACGCTTCAATGTCAGATAATATCTTTGAGACAGCAATCCTCAGCGGTTTACCCATCAACTCTTTATCCAAGATCCTTTTGCTTTCCTCATTCATTGCATTGATTTGAACAACCTTAAATGTCTCATCGATTCCCAACTCAAAGCTAGGGTTAACATCAAAGCTGACCATTGCATAAAACGGTTGTGTATCTCTTACAAATGGATTATTCATCATTATTGCGATTACGATACACGCGGCCAGTGCTGCAGCTGCTTTGAAAGAGTTCGACATGTTTGAACGCTTTTTATTATCTTCTTTCATTGAGATGATATCTTCATCAAAGAAAAATATTTTTTGTCCTACTTCCATGCCTTCTTTAATTTTTATTTTGATAAAATCCGAGTCATCCGTTGCGATGATTGCAAAATCATTATGCTGTTTTATAACCATGCCACGTCTCATCATGACGAACACCTCTCTCTATCTGTATAAATCCATTGTTTTAAGAGGACTAAGTTCTTGGTTAAAATAACCACTGTGGCTATTATAAACTTCTTACTCCTCTTTACTATTTTTTTAGTCGTTTTAAATCGAAGTACAATCTTCGAAATAGGCAGCTTGTATTTTTCATACATATACTCAACAATATTTTCATCATCACTTATTCTTTCAGACAAATCAACAGCATTATTTCTCGTATCAACATGTTTAGGTGATTCATCGGCCAGCTGCTCCAGGTCAAATCCAAACTTCTTTATAATAGACTCCCATATTTCAACTTCATGTGCTGCGTCGTTCTCAATGCTTGATTCAATAACTCCAACTTGATCGCCATGCTCTTCCATCATTTGTTCAAGAGAAACAACTTTATTGATATGGCGTTCTTTCTTCAACAAATCTTTAATTCTACTGGTGATAACCAATCTGGCAAAGCTTAAAAATGTGGCGTTATGATCTGCATTATACTTAGATATTGCTTCGTCGAATGCCATGAGACCGATACTCAATTCTTCACTGTTTTCTACCTCTACATACCGTCCAGTAACTTGTGCTATCGTATGTACAATGAATGGCAAATGACTCTCAATCACTCTGCTTTTGTGAGTTTTTGCCTCATCAGGATGGGCACGTATGTATTCAATTATTTCTTCTGTTTTCTCTATCTCTACCACCATAAACCCCTCCATTATGAATTGGGATGCCTCTAGGCATCCCAAATGTACTACTAATTTGTATTACTCTTCACTGTCTTCATCGTCACAATCATCTTCATAGTCCTCATCGTCTTCATCATCCCGGTCATCTTCATAGTCTTCATCGTATTCGTCATCCCAGTCATCTTCATAATCTTCGTCGTATTCGTCATCCCAATCTTCTTCTAATTCTTCGTCATATTCTTCATCCCGGTCATCTTCATAGTCTTCGTCGTATTCGTCATCCCAGTCTTCTTCTAATTCTTCGTCGTATTCTTCATCCCGGTCATCTTCATAGTCTTCGTCATATTCGTCATCCCAGTCATCTTCCAATTCTTCGTAGAATTCTTCATCCATTTTATCTAATGTCTCATATAATGATTCCAGATACTCATCAATACTTTCCGTTTCTTCTTCACTGAGTTCTTCGTTCTCAACTTTTTCTTCCAGTTCAGCAATTTCTTTTAAAAGCGCTTCTCTTCCTTCAATATTATTGTTTTTTAGATTTTCTTCAAGTTCAAAAAGCTTGTTTTCTAACTCATCAATACTTTCTTTCATCTCATTGTCGTCTGAATCATCTGAGATAATCATCTTAAAACCTGTTTCCAGTTCTTCTTTCAGCTCATTGATAATATCCTCATCAGTTTTATCGTCTAATGCAAGATATAAATCAATGCACTCGATTAAAAGCATACCCAGTTCTTCTTCCAGATTCACTTCTTCCACAATTTCATTTTCTGGCTTTTCCGGTATCTCCTCTGCATATACAGGAGCGCTTGTTGCAACCATCATAACACTCAACAATAATACTAAAAATTTTTTCACACATCTCATCCTTTCATGTATTTTACTACTATATACGACCCCCTTGTTTCTTTTAGGGACCTTTTGGATGAGAAATGAAAAAAAATACTATTTTAAAGTCATACTGTAAACAAATCCATTGTACTCTTCTTCAGGTTCTGCCAATAATTGATGATTTATTTGATCATACAGTTCAAAGCCATAATGTTCATAAAATTTAAAATTGCACCCTCTATCTGTCCATAAGAATATTTTATTAATTTTATTTAATTGACAGTATTCTACAAAACGGTCCATTAGTTTTTTGCCATAACCTTGCCCTCTTAATAGGGGACTGATAAAGAATAAATTCACCTCTCCATCAAACAGCTTTTTATCCCTTTCTAAACAATTTGTTAATGCCATCATGCTTTTGAACTGTTCAAAGGCTGTTTTTTTATCCCCATACTTACCTAAAAGCAAATATTTGAACTGCTTTAAATAGAACTTGGTTTCTACTAAGATTTGTATACTTTTCCTCCAAAATGTGACTTGTTTGCGGCTGCTTCCAATTAAATATCCCAGCACATTCTCATTCTTATCCACTATTATATCTGTATATGTAGAGCTGATAAGGCTTCCTTCAAAAAAAGCGCCATACACAATATCTTTATCCTTGATACCCTTAAAGTATTTAAGAAAGTCCCATGTCCCATCCATAAGTCTCGCACATTGATAAAAGTACTTTCTATTGTATGTTACATATTTTATTTGCATAGAATCACCTTTCTATATTGCTCTAATTAGGAATTCTGCAGTATTATTAAGTTAACTTATTATATATTATATACTTTTTTTTCCAATAAAAATACCTTTCAACAGTTTCTACTATCAAAAGGTATTTCGTTACAAAGCTGCTTTAAGATTTATTTTCTCCTATTCGCCAAAATTATTGTCTACTAACTTTTTTATAGCCTCAATAGCTTCTTTTTCATCCTCTCCTTCGGCCATAATTGTGACGTATTGACCTTGAGGAATTCCCATACTTAGAACACTCATTATGCTCTTGCCATTGTAGCTTTGCCCTTCTTTTATAACCGTTATATCCGACTTGTATTGATTCACTTCTTTTACAAATAAACTTGCGGGTCTTGCATGAAGCCCTGATTTATTGTTAATAACCACATCAATTTTTGTCATATTTTTTTCCCCTCTACATATCATTTTATTTTTCTTACTCTTTTTCTTTCTAGCGTTTATTCTTGTTCTTAAAACATCATTTAGATTTTTCCATTTGCTTTAAATATTCTGCCATTTCGTCAGCAAGTTCATCCATTTCCAATCCGGTTAAAAATTGCAAGCCGTCAAACGTTTTAATGCTGACTTTTTCACCCAATGATACAGTGTGAACAATGATATCTGGTGAAAAACCGGATATGATATCCCTTAATTCAGTTATATTACATTCCGTCACTTCAATGTCCAACCCTCTCTCATTTAGCAGTTCTTTACATTTTTCAGAAACAACAATGGATGTTGCAATACCAGTTCCACATACTGTTAGAACCTTATATTTTTTCATCAGCTGCCTCCTTATGTTCTCCTTAAAATACGTTACTTATTTGTCAAGACCTCTTTTAGTTCATCAAAGGTTTTGCAACCCATAATTTTTTGTAATAATTCCTCCTTATTAATCATTTTATAGATTTCTTTAAAAGCTGCTTTATGATATTGATTTAAAGCTAACATAAAAACACAATTTACCATTCCCCTTTTACTCCATTCCACCGGAGACTCTAGTGTCACGATCCCTATTACAGGCTTTAAAATATATTCCGGATTTCCATGAGGTAAAGCCATATTCCCTTTAAACCAGGTATCCCCTAACTTTTCTCTTTCATAAACAGAGGCTTCAAACTTTTCCTGCACATATCCATACTGAACCATTTTATCAGACAGGCTTTTTATAATCTCATCTTTATTGTTGTAGTGCGCATTGAATACAGTTACTTCCGGAACAATTAATTTATCTTGCAAAAGATTGGATTCTAATTTGTCATCATGATCAAAACGAAGAATATAATCTTTGATTTTTTCCAAACCATGTCCACTTATTATTTCTTTTATATCTATATACGGTATTCCTTGATTACCCGGATTTATAGTGCCTACAATGGCCAGTATGTTTCTTCTGGAAGAAATATTTTTTATCATGTTTTGAACGTTGTATTCCGATAATGCGCCTGTGGTTATAATCTCAATTTCAATTTCATGCTTGTACAAATACTCTTGTATCCTTTTCTTTATTATCTCGGCTGTTCCCTTTCCTGTTAAGCATATACAGACTATTACTTTTGAAGGTTTAGTTGGAGATTTTCTTATCTCATCTTCTTGTTTATAGTCTTTGCTTACCAGTGAATCAGCTATCTCATCTAAATTAGCATCCGGTAGTAAGGCTTTTCTTACTGCTTCAATAACCATAAGCGTATCTACCCTGGGAATTGTTCTAGTCATAATGGATAATCTGTCACTTATTATTTTCCCCAATCCAACTAACGAACCCATATCCGCCAGAATTAAAACGCCTTTTCCCATGTTGGATTCTTTGATAATATTCATTACTCTTTCCATGGATATATCTAATGATTGGTCTATGGGCATTTCAAATGCTTTTGCATGATTAACACCTAAAAGCTTATTGGCTACATTTGCCATACCATTGGCAACATGTCCATGGGATAAGACCACTACGCCCACATGATTCTCATTTGAAATTACATTTGTGCAACATAACTCAATATACATGGCAATAATAGCAGTCTCGTCTTCAGGAAAATCTATTTGTAAGTAATCCGATGCAATACTCATTGTTCTTCTAGCTAAATCATACTCTTTTAAATGCTCTGTTCTGATTTTACTTAACCTGGAACAGTGTGTAGTTTTATTGTGTGACAGCTTCTTATATAGTGCCGCAAAATGTGTGGCCAGGCAATAAAACAAAGTTTCATCAATATCACTATAGATTCTTTTAATTTCTTCCATCATCTTTTCAACCACATCAATGATTTTATTACCAACAATCTTTTCTAAATCTTGCTTAACAATTTTATACTTATTTTTCTTTATTTGCTGAATGGATTGGTATATGATGCTTTCTAACTCATCACCGATGATTTTGTTAATGACTTCAGATTCAAGTCCATTCTTTTCCATTTTTCGGTACTTTTCTTCTATTTCTTGATACATTTCTTTTGGAAGCAAGTTTGATGTTTCATTAGCCCTTTGATAGATTTTTTCATTATCAGGAGAAATTTCCATATCTCCTAAGATAATATTATCAATTTCTTTTCGATATTGATTGATCTTCAAAAGACCTTTTATTGCTGTGTTTGACAGTTCAGTTATTTCAATTTTGATTTTTGTATCTTTCTTTGTCATATTTTTTAAAAAACCTTTGGCGCATGCTACTTGTATATCTGAACGCAGTTGTCCTATATTTCCGCTTGTCTCATAAAGTAATAATGCAACTACAACATTGTAAGAGATTTCAATATTTGTATTCATACGTGTAGATTCTTGTCTAAAGAAATTTTTAATGATTCTGAATCTTTCTCTTAACGGTCGTTTTGATAACATAGGCAGCTCAATCAATACAGGTATTCTTCTTCTAAAAGTGGTTAATAGATATGACTCAACATCTTCAGTCGTTGCAGCAATGATTAATACATTGGCATTGCTATAGCCATCGGTTTCTCCCAATCGCCTGAACTTTCCTTTATCAATTAAATTGAAGAGAATTTCTTGACCTTCTGACGGTAATCTATGGACTTCGTCTAAAAACAGGATACCATTATTCGCTTTTTCTACTAATCCTTCTTTACTTGTCTCGGCTCCGGTATATGCACCTTGTACATAACCAAATAATTGTGCTAAAAGCAATTGGGGATTATCAGCATAATCTGCGCAATTAAATATAATAAATGGAGCATCTTTTTCTTTTGCTCCTGATTGTACTGCAAATTTATACATGCAGT
>JAKSCF010000119.1 GCA_022360735.1 Clostridia bacterium | reverse complement strand
TTAGCAGTATAAATATATTTCCTATTGACATCAATGGCTAATCCATGAGGTCCAAAATAATTGTTTGAACTGCATTTGCCATTAGGGTTTGCTAGTTTAATTTCTTTAATTTTTTCGTAGTTTTCTCTATCTAAGAATATAATCTTATCTTCCCCTGTACTGGTTACAGCAATAACACTCTCCACATCAGGTATCATTACATCACCTCATAGGAACAAATTATATATCATAATATGCATACATACGGGCTTTGTGAATATATCTAGGATATGAAGATATTGAAAGGGAGAAAAATATGTATTTATTTAAAACAACCGGGACCTGTTCTAAACAAATTACTTTTGATGTTCGGCATGGTAAAGTCATGAATATTAATTTCCAAGGAGGGTGTCATGGTAATTTAAAGGTTTTGAGCCAGCTATTTGAAGGGAAAGACATAGATGAAGTCATCAACACACTGGAAGGCACACTCTGCGGCAACAAAGGCACTTCTTGTACGGATCAATTAGCAAAAGCATTAATACTCTATAAAAAGAAGGCCTCATTGAAATAAAAAATAAAATATTGATAATTTAAATTAAAATCCAGATAAAAAATGAAAAAAGACCTCTAAAGGCCTCTTAATCCGGTCAAGGATTTTTGTACAAACTTCTTATTGCTCCTATTAAATACAAGGAGCCGGCATAGACTATACCATCGAAATTCGGACCGTTTTTGATTATATATGCTTTCGCTTGCCGAATATCAGAGATATTCATAATAGGCACCTGATATTCTTTAAGCTTTCTTTCTAAATCATAAGCGTATATTTTCCTATCATTCTTGGGCTCTGTCACCACCACCTCATGGGCAACAGGAACAATGATGTCCAATATCTCATCTATATCCTTATCTCTTAACAGTCCGATGCAGAGCAATATTTTTTTACCCCCCAGCAATTCAGAAATTGTTTTTCTAAGAGACATCATTCCTGAAATATTATGTGCGCCATCAATAATGGTTAATGGATTTCTTTCAATAATTTCGAATCGTCCATTTTGTTTTGCTCTTAACAACCCCTCAAGTAAGGCTTCTTGTGAGACCTTGATGCCTTTGGCTCTTAGCTGCTCTATCACGGTTATGGCTGTGGCAGCATTTTCTACTTGGTGAGCGCCTAACATACCGGTCTTATAGTCATTGGATAGAAAATTAAAAGAATATCCATTCAAATCACTTTTTATATCACTAATTGTATCATATGGTACCGGAATAAATGGTGCCGACTGATTTTCTGCTCTTTCCTCAATAACTGCCAATGCTCCCCTATCCTTTACACATACAACTACCGGACAGTTCTTTTTAATAATCCCCGATTTTTCAAAAGCGATTTTTTCTAATGTGTCTCCAAGATATTCAGTATGATCGTAGTCAATAGATGTTATAACAGAAACTAAAGACGCTTCGATGACATTGGTTGCATCGCCTCTGCCGCCTAATCCTACCTCTAAAATTAGGTAATCTAAGTTTTGCCTGCTATAATAGTAAAACGCAATAGCCGTAATAATTTCAAATTCCGTAGGGCTTTCTTCGCCATTGGCAATCATGGTATCCACTTGCTTAAATACTGAAGATGCAGATTCAATGAGTTCCGACTGGTCAATTTCTTTTCCGTTAAATTCTATTCTTTCTGTAAATCTTTCTAAAAAAGGGGACGTATAAAGACCTGTTTTATATCCTTGAGTTTGTAAGACGGAATAGAGATATCTGCACACAGATCCTTTTCCATTGGTTCCGGCTACATGGATTACTTTCATGTCTTGATGCGGGTTGTTCAATAACTGGAGCAATCGTTTCATTCTTTCCAGTCCCAAACGGCTTCCAAGCCGTTTGAAACTGTGTATTTTAGATATTACATCATTATAGTTCATAGCATTAACCTATCTTTCTTTTCACAATCTCCAATCTTTCTATCACTTTCCCCATCATATCTTGATATTTTAACTTCTTTTCTTTTTCAGCTTCTACAACTTGTGGCGGTGCTTTAGATATGAAGCTCTCATTGGAAAGTTTGCCTTCAACTCTTTTCAGCTCTTTTTGGAGTTTTTCTTTTTCTTTTTCAAGTCTTTCTAATTCTGCGTTGAAGTCTACCAATTCGTCTAAAGGAATAAAAATTTCAACACCTCTGATAACTGCTGACATTGCATCATCAGGTATTTCAGACTTATTGTTTGTCATAGTAATCTTTTCTATGTTCGCTAAGTTTTTAATATGAGATTCACCTTTATGGATGTCTTCACATATTTTTTCTTCCGCTAAAATAACCGCATTTAATTTTTTAGACGGCACTGTATCCGCTTCAGCTCTAATATTTCTTATGGATCTTACCATATCCATAAGAAATTCAATTTGCTCTTCTTCTTTTGCAAAGTGACTATTTTTATCATACTCAGGCCAGCTTTCACTTATTAAGAGTGTCTCTGCCTCCGGCAGATATGCCCATATCTCTTCTGTTATAAATGGCATGAAAGGATGCAATAGTTTAAGCATATTTTTCAATACGCTTATTAGCACGTATATCGCTACATTCTTATCATCCGTATCATCAGAATATAGTCTTGGCTTTACCATCTCGATATACCAATCACAATACTCATTCCAAATGAAATCATATATCTTTTGAGCTGCTAAACCAAGTTCAAACTTGTCCATATTGTAGGTCACTTCTTTGGCAACGGTATTCATCCTTGAAATAATCCACTTATCTTCTGCTTTAAATCCTTTGCAAGCGGTTGCGTCATCAATAAGTTTTCCTTCTACATTCATTAATAAGAATCTAGAGGCATTCCAAAGCTTGTTGGCAAAATTTCGACTTGATTCAATTTTATCCGTATTGAATCTGATATCGCTGCCCGGTGATATACCTGTCATTAGCATAAATCTCAATGCGTCTGCACCATATTGGTCAATAATCTCCAGCGGGTCTACACCATTTCCCAGGGATTTACTCATTTTTCTGCCTTCTGCATCCCTAACCAGTCCATGAATATAAACAAATTTGAAAGGTATTTCATCCATTTGATCCAGTGCAGAGAAGACCATCCTTACAACCCAGAAGAAAATAATATCATATGCTGTTACCAGAACATCCGTAGGGTAGAAGTATTTTAAATCTTCTGTTGGTTCCGGCCACCCCAATGTAGAGAAAGGCCATAATCCTGAACTGAACCAAGTGTCTAAAACGTCTTCATCTTGCTTAAATTTGCTGCTTGAACATTTCAAACAAGCTTCCGGCTTATCTTTAGATACAATCAGCTCACCGCAATCTTCACAATAATAGGCAGGTATTCTATGTCCCCACCATAACTGACGTGAAATACACCAGTCTTTAATGTTCTCCAGCCAATGAAGATATATCTTTTCAAATCGATCCGGTACATGCTTTAGCTCTCCGGATTTAGCGACTTGAATTGCCGGTTCGGCTAATTCCTTCATTTTTACAAACCATTGGTCTGAAAGCATTGGTTCTATCGTGGTATTACATCTATAGCATGTTCCCACATTATGCTGTGTATCTTCGGTTTTTATCAAATATCCTTTTTCATCCAGCTCTTTCAATAATGCTTTTCTGCAATCATAGCGATCCATTCCGGCATATTTTCCGGCATTCTCATTCATGGTTGCATCCTCATTCATGCATATGACTTGAGGCAAATTTTGTCTTTCTCCAACAATATAATCATTTGGATCATGAGCCGGTGTTATTTTAACCGCACCCGTTCCCTTTTCCATATCCGGATATTCATCCGAAACAATAGGGATTTCTCTATCAGCGATTGGCAATAAGGCTTTCTTACCAATTAAATGCCGATACCTTTTATCATCCGGGTGAACAGCTATTCCCGTATCGCCAAACATGGTTTCAGGTCTTGTAGTCGCAATGGATAAATAGTTTTCTTCATCCCCTACTACAGGGTATTTCACATAGTAGTATTTTCCGGTCTTATCATCATGTTCTACTTCTGCATCGGAAAGAGAAGTCGTACAGCTTGGACACCAGTTAATCAAACGATTTCCTTTATATATAAGCCCTTTTTCATACAGCCTAATAAAGAATTCCGTTACGGCAATACTGCAGCCTTCATCCATGGTAAATCTTTCTCTGTCCCAATCACATGAATTTCCCAATTTACGAACTTGCTCTGTAATTCTGCCGCCATACTCGTCTTTCCATTTCCAAGCCCTTTTTAAAAATTCTTCCCTGCCTATTTCTTCTTTTGTCTTACCTTCTTCTTGTCTGATCTTTTCTACAACTTTTACTTCTGTGGCAATACTTGCATGGTCTGTTCCGGGAAGCCAAAGTGCATTAAAGCCTTGCATTCTTTTAAAGCGGGTTAAAACATCTTGTAATGTTTGGTCTAAAGCATGTCCCATATGCAGTTGCCCTGTTATGTTGGGCGGGGGCATAACAATCGTAAATGGTTTTTTAGCATAATCGACTACAGCCTTAAAACATCCATTTTCCTCCCACATATGATATATTCGATCTTCAAACTCTTTTGGATTATAAGTTTTGTTTAATAATTTATCCATCACATTTCCTCCTAACGGCAAAAATATAAAACTCCGCCCTAAAATAAGGACGGAGATTGTTTCCGCGGTACCACCTTTTTTTCGTTAATACGACACTCATTCAAAATAACGGTTTCCCGTTCAAACCTAATCATTTCGGTTTGAAGGCTCAAGAGCTACCTTCAACAGTCATTGCCTTTCAATGCCTTCCAGCCAGCGAGCATTGTTCTCTTTAAGTATAACTGTATACTCCTCTCTTTCATTGCTTTTACAATATGAAATTTACAATAAATTATATAAAAAAACAATACTTAGGTCAAGGCAAGATATTAAAATATCTATTTTTATTCTTCATCATTGCCATGTATGACTCTGAAAGCATATCTTTTCTCTAAATATCGGGTTAGATATTGAATAAGATCATAGTATTTTACATTCAATACTTCCCATTTTCCATTATATTCAGCATAAATATATCTACTGGTCTTAAAGACCATTTTAAATGGGTCACCTTCTTCTTCAATGGTGTCCTGAAAAATACATAGTTTAACAACACGTCCTTTTCCTGATCTTAAATTCTCCGGGTTGATACCTTCATCACTTTTTTCTTTATTAACAAAAGCAATGAATTCCATATCGTTTATTTCTCCATATACCAATCCTCTTTTATAGTTCTCGGCTTTAATAGATATATTACAGCTTCCCATTTTGCCCTCCAAAATGTTTCATATCATATATCTATTAGAAAGAACTTGGCATTATGCCAAAAAGTAATTGAAGGTATTTAGATTATAGTCTTTTACTTACCTTTATATTTTTTCATTTATAATGTCGTTGTATTCCCAATTTTGTTTTCTTACAAAAGCCATTGAACAGGGATCTCCATGTCCTGGGTAGATCATCGTATCGTCAGGCCATTGAGATACAATGTTTTTTATGCTCTTTTTCATATCACTCAATGACCCGCTGCCTAAATCGGTTCTTCCCAAATCTACATTAAAAATGGTATCTCCGGTAAAGATGGTTTTACCGTCCTCTGATATGAGACATATGGAACCTTTTGTATGTCCCGGAGTATTGACTACCCTTAATGTTTCTTTGCCGAATATGACTTCATCATTGTCTTTAAGATAGGTGGTAATCTTAAGTGGAATACCTTCTTCTTTCTCATGTATTAAGACATCACAGCGGTATTCATCAATGATTCTCGGTGCAGCCCCCCTATGGTCATAATGACCATGGGTCAATATAATACCTTTTAAATCTAATTTCAAAGTTTTAATTCGATCTAAAAATTTTTTTGGATTGCCGTCCGGATCTATGAGGTACCCTTTCATAGCCCGTTCATCATATACGAAATAGCCGTTAGTCATCAGCCCGCCTGAAATCAGTCTTTCTATTTTCATCTTAACTTCTCCTTTTTATTAAGAGATTATCTTTATACCCAGATTATTCACGATAAACTACAAAAATCTACTGCGTCTTTTGGTTTTCTTGCTCCCATAATTTTTCTACTGTACTAACCAAGTACAGCAAAAAAATTATAGAATCAATAAATTCCAAAATACTTGTACCTTTTTAGTAGTTTCCGTGAATAATCTGGGTTATATTATTTTTATTGTACATTTTTATTGTAGTAAAATCTACAAAAAAGCACCGATTTGGCATCATATAGCAAAATAGACTATTGAATTTAATAGAAATGTAATTATATAATAATTTATATTGACTGGTATAAAATAGGGTTGACTAATTTGTTATTTGGAACAATAATATTACTTATGCATTATTTACCTGATGTTTGAACAGTTTATCGTTTATATATTGTGAAAAAAATAGTATAATAATATTATTTTATGAAATCTTTTAACCAATCTTTGATTGAAGTGATCCATTTTAAATAACAAAACAGTTAACTTATTTGTCATAATAAAATGATATACATTGAAAGGAAGAGTATTATGAAAGTAGCTATAGTCGGGGCCGGTAAATTAGGTTATAAGCTTGCGGAAGCGCTCATTAGCGGTGATCATGATGTTGTTCTAATTGATAAGAATACACAAATCATTCAAAAAGTTAATGATAATTTGGATGTTCTTACCATGAATTCAAACGGTGTCAAAATTGATACTTTGAATGAACTGAAAATAAATACTTATGATCTCATTGTAGCCGTTACAGAAAGTGATGAAAAAAATATAATCATCTGTTCAATAGCCAAAAATCTCGGTTGTCATAAAGCGATTGCAAGAATTCGTGACCCGGAATATGTGGAACAACTCAGCCTCATTAAAAAAGAAATGAATATTGACCATATCGTTAATCCTGACCTTGCAACTTCTAATGAAATTTTTAGATATTTGGTAAAACAATACGCGGTATATAATGAAAACTATGCTAGCGGCAGAGTGGGTATTATTGAATTTAACGTCAATAATATTATGAATTTAACAGGTAACAAAGTTAAAGATATTTCTTCAAAATTTAATAATATGCTTATTGTTGCCATATCCAGAAGTGGTAAAATTATTATTCCGGATGGTAATACTGATTTATATGAAGATGATACTTTATATCTCATAGGCGAAAAAGAGCGTATTCAAAATTTTTCAAAAAGCCATAACCTCCATGATACTTCAAAGAAAATAAAAAATGTCATGATTATGGGCGGCGGCAAAATAGGGTATTATTTAGCCAAGAAACTTTCTGATTTTGGTATCAGTGTCAAAATAATCGAAGTAGAAAGAGAGAGGTGTAAATACCTTTCTGAGAACTTAGACAACGTTTTAATCATCCATGGTGACGGTACGGACTTAAGTGTACTGGAAGATGAAAATATTACATCAATGGATGCCTTTGTGGCATTAAGCGGTTATGATGAAGAAAATTTACTGTTGTCATTAATGGCACGTCAATATGGTGTTAAACAAGTTATTTCTAAGGTCAGCAGACAAAATTATATAGAAATTATTGAAAAACTGGGCATCAATGTGGCCATTAATCCTGTCAGCATTATTGCAAGCAATATCTTAAGATTCTTCCAAGGCCGAAAGCTGGTAGCAGTATCCAGTTTATTACAAGGGCAAGCAGAAGTTATTGAATTAATTGCACATAATAAAATGGGCTTTCTCAATCAGCCTATTGCAAACATAAATCTTCCTCCCGGCATTATTATTGGTTCTATTGTAAGGGATAGAACTGTCATTATTCCAACGGGGGGTACTGAAATTAAAGCTAATGACCGTGTGGTCTTATTTTGTCATTTATCCAACATGCAAGAATTAGAAAAATTTATTAAGCCAAGCAGGGGAGGCTTATTCCGATGAACCATAAAATCGTAGTAAAAGTTTTAGGCAGCATTCTAATCGTTGAAGCTTTATTAATGCTTTTTCCTTTATTAGTTTCTGTACTGTATTCCGAAAGCGCCTATCTTGCTTTTGTCATTACCATCATCATAATGGTCGTAACGGGTTTGATATTAAAAAATATTAAACCTGATTCTAATATCATTAAAACACGTGAAGGATTTGCTATCGTTTCCTTTGGATGGATAGCCGCATCCTTTTTTGGATGCCTCCCTTTTATTATCTCAGGGGCTATCCCATCTCCGGTCAATGCTTTTTTTGAGACCGTATCAGGATTAACCACTACCGGAGCTTCAATTCTTACAGACATAGAAAGCTTACCAAAAGGCATTCTTTTCTGGCGTTCTTTTACCCACTGGATAGGTGGAATGGGTATCTTAGTTTTCACCGTAGCTTTACTTCCTGCAGTGGGTGCAGGTGGTTTTCAAATTTTTAAAGCTGAAAGTCCGGGACCCATTTCAGACAAAATCGCACCCAGAATAAAAGATACCGCAAAAATTCTTTATGTGACGTATATCATTATTACTGCCGCTGAAACCATTCTGCTATTGTTTGGCGGCCTTTCACTGTATGATGCATTGGTTCATACTTTTGGAACCGTAGGTACCGGTGGATTTTCTTCACATAATAAAAGTATTGCGGCATTCAATAGTACATATGTTTACATGGTGATATCCTTTTTCATGTTAATGTCGGGGATGAATTTTTCACTTTTCTACGAGCTTTATAAAGGCCGGTTTAGAAATTTTCTTAAAGATCAAGAACTGCGATTCTATTTATCGATAGTAGCAGGATCTATATTGCTCATCAGCATTAATGTATATGGTTCAATTTACTCATCCATTGGAAAATCCCTTGAACAATCTATCTTTCAAGTTATTTCAATAACAACCACTACAGGTTATGCCACAGCAGATTTCGATACCTGGCCCACCTTTAGCAAAATGATCTTATTTGTTTTGATGTTTGCCGGGGGATGCGCGGGATCAACAGGCGGTTCCGTAAAACAAATTCGTCTTTTACTTATTATTAAACTGCTGAAAAGAGAGTTTCAAAAGATTTTTCATCCAAGGGCTATGATTCCACTAAAAATTAATGATCGATCCATTCCTTCAGATGTTACAGCAAACGTAACCAGCTTTTTAGCTCTATATTTGGGGTTATTCGTATTTGGTACTATTATTGTATCCTTAGAAGACATCAGCATGGTAACAGCCGCCAGCTCCGTAGCAGCTACACTAGGAAATATTGGACCGGGATTTGAATTAGTAGGTGCAACTCAAAACTATGAATTTTTCAGCAATCCTACAAAATTGCTTTTATCCTTTTTTATGTTAGCGGGTCGTTTGGAATTATTTACGATTATTACACTTCTTTCTCCGTCGTTCTGGCGTTCCGAAAGATAATTTGAGCTGCCGGAATATATATTAATTAAAAAAATGTAGAATTTTGAAAAATTAAATATACTTTTGGGTATTTAATTTTTTTTGTATGTTTTTGAATATTAAGGGAAGAATAGTGCTTAGAAAGGAAGTGAAATAAATTGAAAAATTTAGTTCTTATTTTGGTTATTATAGGAGCCATTAATTGGGGCCTAATTGGATTCTTTGAATTTGATTTGGTAGCTACCATTTTTGGTGGTCAATTATCCACTTTCAGTAGAATCATTTATGCATTGGTAGGTATCGCAGGCATTTATGCCATTACATTTCTATTTAGGGACAATAGAATGTCCGCAGACTAATAAAGTTAAAACTATTAAAATAGCTGGGTTAACCACCCAGCTATAATATTTTACTCAGAAAATTCTTTGTTCTTTCGTTTTTAGGATTTTCAAATATCTTTTTTGGCGTTCCGCTTTCTACAATAATCCCTTCATCCATAAACAGAACTCGATCACCAACTTCTTTTGCAAATCCCATTTCATGGGTAACAACCACCATGGTCATACCCTCTTTAGCAAGATTTTTCATGGTATCCAGTACTTCTCCTACCATTTCCGGATCCAATGCTGATGTGGGTTCATCAAACAGCATGATTTGAGGTTTCATTGCTAATGCTCTTGCTATTGCTACTCTTTGTTGTTGTCCTCCTGATAGTTCGTTAGGTTTGTGGTGCATGCGATCTCCAAGTCCTAGCATGACCAGTAGTTTTTGAGCTTTTTTTTGT
>JAKSCF010000418.1 GCA_022360735.1 Clostridia bacterium | reverse complement strand
GTTGTATATTTCTTCTGTTTGCACCGGCAATGTTGTCCTGGCAGCCTTTGACGGGATCATTGACGGACATGAAATAGCCACAAGCTCCTATATCCAAAGCCAAATAAAAGAAGCCGGCGGAATATGTAAATACAGTGACATCGTTATCGATGACATGTTTGTAACAGGAAGAAATGCTGGAGGCAACAAAGATAGTGCACCGATAAAGGAAATGGCTCAAAAATTGAAAGCGCTGATTGAGCAAGGATAATATTCTCACAAATAGTGGCATTTGAGCGGAATCCAAATGACAGAATTGCATTTTATGACCTGCGGTATCATTATCACCTTGAGTTAACAATCGCTTGTTTAGTTTCGCCTTCAAACGCGTTTTGAACTAATCTTCCAATCATATTTATACAGTCGCTTATTTTATAGCCGTAATACCCTTTTATAAGAAATGAATATAATGAGTGAAGTAACCATTAGTGTAGCTGCAAAAGGTAAGAATATAAGAAAATCAAAGTTGTTTGTCTGTAAATACTTAAATCCCCAACTGGCGGGAAAAACCGCTCCTGCTTTTTGCAAAAAGTCAGGCAATAAACTAACCGGAAACATGATGCCAGAGAGCATAATCGATGGTAAAAACAGTATTTGACTTATCATTGTGAGCTTAGTTGTTGATTTTACAACCAGTCCTAATGCAGTACCAATTGATATGTTAGCAATAATAAATACAATGACATATATCATAAGCACAAGAATGTTTTTCGGAAAAAATGCACCCAGCAGCACAGGAGATAAACAGACAATAATAATGCTTACAATCAATAAATGTATAAATGCAGATACAGCATTGATAATCAGCATATGCCATAAAGGGATTTTAGACACCATATAAGATTTCTTTATTTCAGAACTAAAAAAATCAACTAACGGTATGGGTGAACCTAAAATAGCTCCCATTGATATGGCGAATATAACCATTGTCTGAATGATTGTTTCATCCACTAATGGATTAATTGATGTAAATATATTCCCAATAAATACGAAAAATAATAGCGGAACTAAGTAATAGGTAATGAGTACGCCTTTGTTTCTGAGATCCATTTTCCATTGCAAATAAATTGCATATAATATTGCTTTCATTGTGTTAGTTCTCCTTTACTATCTCAACAAATTGCTGTTCCAAAGTGTTTTTTACCATATGAATATCCTTGATCTCAATACTTTCGGAAATAACTGCTGATATAAATTTGGATAGCTCATCTTCCAGATGATCGGTTTTCAGCTGATAGACCAATCGTTCATCATCTGTGGTTTTTATATTATCTATTGGGTTATTTATAAGCCTTTGTGATAATCGAATTTCCACAATTTTCTGCTTTTCATTTTTATTTTTTAGAGTTTCCAGATCACCAATATATGCAATTTTTCCATCCTTTAATATAGCCGCTCTATCACATAATCGCTCAATCTCGCTCATATCATGGCTTGTTATAACGATGGTTTTGCCAATGGTTTTGAGCTTCATTATTTTCTCATATAAAGCAACTTTGCTCTCTACGTCTAATCCTGCTGTTGGTTCGTCTAAAAAAAGAATATCCGGATTACCTATATGAGCTAATGCAAGGTGCAGTTTTCTTTTTTGTCCAGTGGACAGCTGGCCATATCGTTTGCTTAAAATATCACTTAGTCCATGTTCATTCATAAGTGATGAATAGTTTTTTTTACCTTTATATATTGAGAACAGTTTTATTGCTTCACATACTTTAATTTCTGCTTGCAGGGAAGAACTCTGCAATTGCACGCCAAAGGTGCCGTTAATTTTGATTGTTCCTTTTTCGTAATGCCTTAGTCCTTCAATGCATTCTAATGTGGTGGTTTTACCTGCACCGTTTACACCCAGCAAACCAAATATTTCACCTTGATATACTTCAAAAGATATACCGTTTATGACTTTGTTATTACCATAACTTTTGACTAAGCCATCTACCTTTAGAGATATATTCATTATTTCTTCCCTTCCATAAGATTCATATTGTTTTTAGATAAATAAACCATAAAAGCTTTTTCAATATATTTTTCAGCAAGCTGATGGTTTTTTCGCATTGTTTCATCCTTCCAATTGTCTTTATTCTCGTTAAACTTTTCAAGTTCGGGGATTAAACTCATATCGCCACCGGTAAATTCCATTACCATATTCCAGTAGTCATTTGTTAAACCCTGTACATGATCACTATCTGCTGGATATCCATTTTCTTTAGCTATTATAAATGCTTTGGTTAAGCGATGATATTCATCGCAGATAGTTTGAGCTTTTTGAGTATCACAAGCAAACCTGTCAATAATATGATATTTCACTTTATCATCAAATTCTTGAAGTATCCAAAAATTATGGGTGCTTTCAGCATTCCAAGTGCAAAGTGAGATTATGTCAGCGTATTTTTGAAAATCCACCTCATTATTTGCTCTGACTTCTTCTTTTAATGCTCTTATTGCCGTTAATGCCTTGTTCGTTTTAT
>JAKSCF010000113.1 GCA_022360735.1 Clostridia bacterium | reverse complement strand
TTCTCTATTTTAAATAATACGGTACCATATCATCTTCAAATCCTTGATAACATACAGGCCTCAAAAATCTTCTTATAGCCATTGTGCCAACAGAAGTAGCTCCAAAGTTAGTTGATGCTGGATAAGGTCCTCCATGAACCATACTATCACAAACCTCTACCCCTGTTGGGAAATTATTGATTATCAAACGACCGGCTTTTCTTTCTAATATACGTATGAAAAGTTTTGCTAAGTCAGTATCATCTGTATCCATATGAACTGTTGCTGTCAACTGTCCCTTTATCTTTTTACTAATTAATATAGCTTCATCTACATCCTCTGCTGCTACAACAATCCCTACTGGACCAAAAACCTCTTCTTCCAGAGTATTATCTGAAAGCCATTCGGATGCATCTGTAGAGTATAAATGTGGTGCAGCACTTCTAATCTCATGACTTTGAGTTAATAACTCATTTTTTACATTAGTATTCTTTGTTAATATATCACAACCATTATTAAACGCATTAGCAATGTTATTATTTAACATGGTTTGTTGTGGAACTTCACTTAATGCATCTTTCACATTTTTTATAAACATATCAGTATTTTTATCTTTAATTACAATTAATATTCCAGGTTTAGTACAAAACTGACCAGCTCCTAATACTAAAGAGTTAGCCCAACCTTTAGCAATCTCACTACATTTGTTCTTCATTGCATTTGGCAAAATAAAAATTGGATTAACTGATCCTAATTCTCCAAAAAACGGAATAGGTTCTTCTCTATTTGCACAAAGGTCAAAAAGTGCTTTTCCTCCTTTAAAACTTCCTGTAAATCCAACAGCTTTAACCAAAGGGTGTTGAACAAGTGCTTCACCAACAGTACGATTTCCCCCTTGAATTAAAGAAAATACACCTTTGTCAATATCACATTTTATCATAGCTTTTTCAATTGCTTGAGTAACAATATCAGATACACCTGGATGAGATGAATGTCCTTTAACAATGACTGTACAACCTGCTGCTAGCGCCGACACTGTATCTCCACCAGCTACAGAAAATGCCAAAGGAAAATTTGATGCGCCAAATACAGCAACTGGGCCGATAGGACGCTGCATCAATCGAATTGATTGTCCTTGTGTTTTTGACATATCATATCTTTTATCAAGATAATCACCTTCATCAATAAGTGATGCAAATAAATTCAGCTGATTTGTTGTTCTTTGTCTTTCTCCCTCTAATCTACCTTTAGGTAGACCTGTCTCTTTCATTCCCATTTCAGTGATTTCATCACCTAACTTATTTATCTCAGTTGCAATTTGTCTAAGAAAAGATGCTCTTTTACTATTTGTCATGTTAGAATAGTTTGAAAAAGCTCTTTCTGCTTCAAAAGCAGCTTCATTAACCAGCTCACATATTCCAATACTAAATTTATCTGATTTACCTTGTACAGGTTCATTTTCGAAAGTTTCTTCTGTTGATATCCATTTACCAATAAAGTGAGCACTTTTTAACACCATATCACCCCTATATTTATATTTTTTAATCATTATCATCCAAAACATTAAAATGCTTCAATATTTTCTCTAACTATAATGAATCAATATCTTCTAAATTGTATTTAATTTAGTGTCATTATATCATACATCTTTTTTTCAAGATGATTAATCTATTAATAACAGTTAACTAAGCCGCCAATAATTAAACC
>JAKSCF010000509.1 GCA_022360735.1 Clostridia bacterium | reverse complement strand
GATGCCAGCCAAACGACGGCTCTGTGACATCGATTTTCTGGAACCGCCGAACCAGAGCCCGGTCTTTCTCGAAGTGCTGACGATATTCTTTGTACGTCGTCGACCCCATGCAGCGAAGCGTGCCACTGGCAAGTGCTGGCTTCAAGAGGTTGGACGCATCCATCGCCCCGCCACTCGTCGCGCCGGCGCCGATCACCGTATGGATTTCGTCGATGAACAGCACGGCGTGCGGCATGGCTTCGAGCTCTGCGATCACCGCCTTGAGCCGCTCTTCGAAATCGCCGCGGTAGCGGGTGCCGGCGAGCAGCGCGCCCATGTCGAGGGCGAAGATGGTTGCCTCTTTGAGGACTTCGGGGACATCGCCCTCTTCGATGCGCCGGGCGAGGCCCTCTGCAATGGCAGTCTTGCCGACGCCCGGGTCGCCGACGTAGAGCGGGTTGTTCTTGGTGCGGCGGCACAGCACCTGGATGGTGCGCTCGATCTCGTCAGCGCGGCCGATCAGGGGATCGACCCGGCCTTGGCGGGATTTCTCGTTCAGGTCGACGCAGTAGGCATCCAGCGCCTCGCGGCCCTGCTTGACGACCTGCTCGCTCTCGCTCTCGGATTCGGCGCCGTTGACGGTGCGGCTCTCCTCCTGGCCCGGGACCTTGGCGATGCCGTGGCTGATGTAGTTGACCGCATCCAGGCGCGTCATCTCCTGCGCCTGCAGGAAATAGACGGCGTGGTTTTCGCGCTCGGCGAAGATGGCAACCAGCACGTTGGCGCCGGTCACCTCTTCCCGCCCCGAGGACTGCACGCGAATGGCGGCGCGCTGCAGCACGCGCTGGAAGCCGGAGGTCGGGGAGGCGTCGCCGCTCTGCGCCGTGATCAGCGAGGAGAGATCGTTGTCGAGATAGTCGACGATCTCCTCGCGCAGCTTGCCGAGATCGACCCCGCAAGCGCGGAGCACTGCGACGGCGTCGCTGTCTTCGGTTAGGGCCAGCAGAAGATGTTCGAGCGTTGCGTATTCATGGCGCCGTTCGTTGGCGAGCGCCAAGGCGCGGTGCAAGGTCTTCTCTAGGTTGCTGGATAGCATCGCGCGCGACTAGTCCTTTTCCAGGGTGCATTGTAAAGGATGTTGATGCTTGCGGGCATAGTCTATGACCTGCGTCACTTTGGTTTCCGCGACCTCGTAGGTGTAGACCCCGCAGACACCGACACCCCGGCGATGTACGTGCAGCATGATCTGCGTCGCCTCTTCTCGGCGCTTGCCGAAGAACTTCTCCAGGACGTGAACGACGAACTCCATCGGTGTGTAATCGTCGTTCAGCATCAGTACCTTGTAAAGCGAGGGGCGCTTGGTTTTCGGGCGCGTGCGAACGATGACGCCGGTCGCACGACCACCGCCGCTACCGCCATCACCACCGTTGCGTCCGGGGCCGCCGTCGTCTTCGTTGGCCAACCGCATGCTTCGCATCTCACGCCTTTCGGGCCGGCGACTCGGCCCGCCATGTTCCCAATCTAATACTAGCATGCTCTACAATATTGTGAATCAGCCTGGGGGCGGGAAGTGCCG
>JAKSCF010000034.1 GCA_022360735.1 Clostridia bacterium | reverse complement strand
TTTGTGATTTCATCTTGTTTTTCTTGAGGCAAAACCTTGTCCCACTCAGCAATGGTAAACAAATGCTCTGCTTTTGCTTCAAGCATGTTGTAGTAAAGCTTTTCGAAATCAATATCCAAATTGATTTCAGAGCTTTCATCCAATTCTTCTAATTCAAACGGTGTTTTTAAACTAGATTGAATACCATCTAAGAATCCCATAAATAATTCATTGGAAGCGCCAAATTTTTCTGCAAGATCGTTATATTTACCGATAAGAGCATCTTCGTGATGACTTAAAATATGTGTATAGATGTTTTGTTCTACCTGGCTATACTTCTCCCAGAAAACCGGAAAACTGTCTTCCGTTTGATTAGAAATTAAATCCTGCCATTTTTCATAAAAACTCATTCTGATCACCTTCTTTTGTTATTGTATTTATTGCTCTACCCTTAAAATACTTTTAATTTCTTTTACAGTATTATCATGAGAAATGGTTTCTAAAGTTTTATCTAACTGTTGTCGTGTGCATTCATGCAAGATATAAATAACCGGAACAAATTTTTCTCCTCTTGAACGCTGCATGACAGATTCGATACTAATACCGTTATTACCAAATGCAGTGGTAATCATTCCCAGTGCACCCGGCTTATCTTCAACACTTAAATGGATATAATATTTGCTTAATCCCTCACCAATAAGCTGATATTCACCGTTACGCTTTTGTGGAATACAGATGGAAGGATTAAAGTCTGTTCCCATAATTTTTGCAATTTCCAAAACATCACCAACTACTGCACTGCCGGTAGGCATAGATCCTGCACCTTTACCATACAGCATCAATTCACCGACTGCATTGCCTTTTACAAACAAAGCATTGAACTCATTACTAACGGATGCAAGTGGGTGGGTGCTTGGAATCAATGTTGGATGAACATGAAATTCCAACTCATCGTTATGTTTCTTAGCTGTAGAAAGTAATTTGATCTTATATCCAAATTGGGAAGCGTATTCTATATCATCCTTGGAAATTTTAGTAATCCCTTCTCTTGGAATTTGATCCGGGCTGACATTGATACCAAAAGCTGTAGAAAGTAAAATG
>JAKSCF010000205.1 GCA_022360735.1 Clostridia bacterium | reverse complement strand
TGGAGCTACTTCTGTTGGCACAATGGCTATAAGAAGATTTTTGAGGCCTGTATGTTATCAAGGATTTGAAGATGATATGGTACCGTATTATTTAAAATAGAGAATAGGAGTTGTTAATTCCTCCTGTATCTGATTTATCTTGAATTGTTTAGTGATAGCAATATTTATGAAAGTTGGACTTTATCAGATGGGAAAGGATTTGACATTATATCAGCGACAGCAGGGCAATGCTGTCTTTTTAATAAGTAAGCCCAAAATGAGATTTTGGGAAGATAAACAGAGTAAGAAGGGTATTTTACTAAAACCCAAAAAGAAAAAACAAACAAAATAAATAATAAAGATATCAAAGCATCAAGATTAAAAAATCTTGGTGTTTTGTTGTTGTATAAAGAAAACTTGCATAAATGATAAGCATGCGTTATAATGAACTTAACTTAATATGTTAACATGTTAATATAATAATTATACTTATTATAATTAATAGTGTGTTTAGTACGGAGTAGAGGAGGTGAAAAATGGAAATACTGAATTATAGTCAAAGATATGAAAAAGAAGTTGTTCATTTGTGGAATAAAACCTTGACTGTTGATCCGATTACTGTATTTAAGTTTCGCAAGCAGGCATTGCTGGACGATAATTTTGATACGGAGCTTTGTTTTACAGCGGTAGATCATGATCGTGTAGTGGGCTTTTTACTGGCAACCAAAAGAAAGTTTCCGTATCTTGAGAGAGGCCTGGAACCCAGCAGGGGATGGATCAACGTCATGTTTGTAGCGCAGGATCATCAGCGGCAAGGTATCGGAGAGGCTTTGGTCAAGCAAGCCGAGGTGAAATTAAAAGCAATGGGTGCCCAGACCATAACCCTAGGAGCCTATAGTCCGAATTATTTTTTCCCCGGAGTTGACAAAGACAACTATGGGACAGCAGTAAAATTCTTTGAAAAAATGGGTTATCAGGCAGGTGAAGAAAACTATTCCATGTGCAAAGATTTGCATGGCTACCAAATCAGTGAAGAAACCTTGGAGAAAATGTATAAAGCACAAGAATCCGGTTTTTCCTTTTGCAATTTTGAATTTAAGTATGCTTTGGAGCTGCTGGAATTCTTCAAAGTGGAATTTGGTGGAGGATGGAAACGAAATGCTTTGATTTCTATGCAGAACAACACTGCAGAGGATTGCATTCTGTTGGTTTTAGATCGGGAGCAAAAAATCGTTGGTTTCTGTATGAGAATGATTGACGGCAACCCAATGCGATTCGGTCCCTTTGGCGTAAAGGAAGAAGCCAGAAATTACGGAATCGGTAGTATATTGTTTGATATCATGCAGCTTGAAATGGAAAAACGAGAAATTTATCATTTGTATTTTATTTCAACCGATGCACCTGGCAGAAGATTTTATGAGAGACATGGACTTAAGGTTTTTAGAACTTTTGTAGATTATCAAAAAACAATTTAGGAGAACATATGAGTGAGATTAAAAGAGTTGTAAGTATTGGTGCACATTCTTTAGATGCTGAAATTTTAGGCGGCCCCATTATGCAGAAGTATGCCAAAAAAGGAGTTCGCTGCACCTACATTCACGTGACACAAGGCCGTTTGGAAAATCCTGATGCTACTCAGGAAGAAAAAGAGGCCTATTTGAAAAAACTGTTGAATCAAAATAAACGTGCTGCTGAAAAATTGAATGGGGATACGATTTGGCTTGGATATGTTTCCAACAATATGCCTTCGCTGGATGAATTTTCAGGAAGATTGGAGCAATATTTTACCGATGAGAAAGTGGATTTGGTGATTACCCATTGGCGTGGTTCCATGCATCCCCGCCATATCAATACCCACGATGCGGTAACTGCCGCAGTAAAGCGGCTGCGTGAAAAAGAAAATGACATCAGGCTGATTTACGGTGAAAATTTTGAGGATCTGGTTGGATTTATCCCACAAGCATATTTTAAGTTGGACCAGAATGAAGTTGATCAATGGTACGCAAGCTTGCGGGAATATTCTGTTTTTAAGGGACAGATTAATGACTTCCCATATTATCCATACTATTCTACCATGGGAAAGGTACGCCAGATAGAATCCAATAATGACGGCTATACCGTTGCCTATATGTATGCAAGTTTAATTGAAAACAAATTATGGTGATCAAAATGGATAAAGAAAAATTTGGTCATTTAAAAACGGAAAGCCGTAATCCCAGAACCTTACACCTGGATACCATGTCCACCATGGAACTGCTTCGAATTATGAACGAAGAAGATCAAAAAGTAATCGATACGATCAAGGATGCCTTACTGCAAATAGAAAAAAGTATTCAACTGGTCATCCGTGCTCTAAATCATAATGGCAGACTGATCTACATGGGAGCAGGAACCAGCGGCAGGCTGGGAATCTTGGATGCAGTGGAATGCACGCCTACATTTTCTACAACCGATGAAGTAATGGGTATCATGGCAGGAGGAGAGAAAGCCTTCGCAAAAGCCGTAGAAGGAGCAGAGGATTCTGCGGAATTGGCTGCCAAAGATCTTGAGGATATCCAGATCAGTGAAAAAGATGTGGTGGCAGCAATCGCGGCCTCAGGGAGAACCCCTTATGCAATCGGGGCATTAAAGCATGCTAAGAAGCGGGGTGCTAAATGTATCAGCCTCACCTGCAACAAAGATTCCATTTTATCAAAATACGCCGACGTTGCCATTGAAGTGGACGCAGGGCCGGAGGTTCTTACCGGATCTACGAGGTTAAAGGCCGGCACTTGTCAGAAAATCATATTAAACATGATTTCAACAGCTTCCATGGTAGGAATCGGGAAAGTCTATGGGAATTTAATGGTGGATATGAAAGCCACTAATCTTAAACTGATGGAACGTGCAAAACGAATTGTAATGGAAAGTACCGGATGTAATATTGATACTGCAGTTAAAACATTAGAATTAACCGATTATAACAGTAAGGAAGCTATTGTAATGATTCTGACTGGTATTACGAAAGAGGAAGCTTCCATGCGAATTAGAGAAAACCATGGCTTCGTACGAAAATGTATCAGATAAGTATTTAAAATATAAAGCTCTAAAAATCTGTAAAAAGAAGAAAGGAGGAAGAAATGGCAAAGACATATGTAAGGGTTGATGACAGACTAATTCATGGTCAAACGATTGTTGCGTGGTGCCCGACGCTATCAATTAAAGAGATCATTGCGATTGATGATGAGAGTGCAAAAAATCAAACGCTAAAATCAATAATGAAAATGGGTGTTCCTTCAACTTACAATACCCATATTGTAACAACGCAAGAAGCAATGGAGCTTCTAGCGCAAGAGAGCAGCGCTAATCGTCTAGTTATTGTGAAATATCCCGAAAAATTATCAGATATTGAAGAAGGAATCGCTGGTGCAGAATCTATTATCTTAGGCAATATTGCAAAACGAAATGATACCATTCATAAAGTGAGCGGGGCAACAGGAATCTTTTACTTAAGTGACAGTGATGTGATGCTCATAGATGATTTACTTTCAAAGGGAATCACTGTATATTTTCAGCAATTACCAAACACTGCAAAGACAAGTTGGGAAGTATTTAAAAATTCAATATAAGAATATTAAGGAGGTAAAGTATGGAAACTTATCAAATTATTTTGATCGCCTTATTTGTGTATTTAGGCTCAATTGGATCTATCGTTGGCAACACAATCGGCTGGTACACTTTGGGAAGACCGTTGATTGCTTCACTTGTTGTTGGCGTAATCTTAGGAGATGTGCAAACCGCTATGATAGTCGGTATTCCACTCCAAATTATGTATATGGGTAATGTAACACCAGGTGGTGCTGTGGCCTGGGATTTATCTTATGCTACTTATATTGGCGTGACAGGCGCAATTGTATTTGGTAGTGGATTAGATACAGTGGAGGTAATCGGTTTAGCCGTTGTATTTGCCGGTATCGGAGGACTGGTAGGCCAAATTATGTGGAATATTTCCTATGCACTAAATCTTCCTTTAAATCGTGTGGCCAATAAATATGCGGATGCAGGTGAGACCGGTAAAATGTTTATTCCAAATGTTGTTCTTGGGCAATCCATTGGCTTTGCATGCCGTTTTATTCCTGCAATTATTGTTTTAACTTCTATGACTGCAGCTTCTGCTCAAGGTGATTTCGCAGCGATGATTCCTGGTTGGGTTACCACCGCATTGGGTATATTCGGGGGTATGATGGCCTCTCTTGGAATGGGAATTATTCTTTCATTTTTATTAAAGAAAAAATATCACTTAGCAATTTTTCTGGCAGGATTTATACTTGTAACATATTTCAGTTTGAGTACAATGGCAGTTGCTGTTGTTGCAATTATTACGGCAATTTTGTATTATGTTGCTGTTTCAAGCCTAGAGACCAAGAAAGGGGTGCATAGCAATGGGTAAGAAAATCAGTGAAAAAACACTTAAAAAGTCATTCTGGAATTGGTTCTTCTGGCATGGTTGCTCGCAACAAGCAGAAAGTATGTTGGGAATGGCTTTTGCTCAATCCATGGCCCCGGTTATTGATGAATTATATGATAATAAAGAAGATAAGGCTACCGCTTTAAAAAGACATATTACACTGTTTAATACAGAACAACAAGTGGGGTCCATTTGCAACGGTGTTGTTTGTGGACTCGAAGAAGCCAATGCCAACAAACAATGCACCCCTGAGCTAATAAGCAGTGTCAAGGTTGCCTTAATAGGACCCACCTCTGCTATCGGAGATTCGTTATGGGTTGCAACGATTATTCCAATCCTGCTGACTATTTGTCTCTCTATTTCACAGGCATCACCGTCAACTTCATGGTTAGGCCCTGTTCTTTATATGATCGTTTATCCGATAGGAACTTGTATTCTTAGCTGGAATTTGTTTAAATTAGGCTATAAGTCAGGGATCGAAGGCATGCATGGATTTATGTCAACGGGCAAACTGGATACCTTAACGGATACTATGACAGTATTAGGGTTGATCGTTGTTGGTGCATTATCCGCATCCTTTGTTAGAGCTTCTGTACCTTTTAGAATAGTCAGAGATGTATTCGATGCTACCCAGGGCACGTTATTAGAAGACCAGGTTATTTTCGAAGCAGACAAAATGTTGAATTCCATTTTTCCGCATATCTTGCCTTTATTATTAACATTAGGTATTTACTATTTATATTCAAAGAAAAAATGGTCTCCGCTTAAATTAATGGGTTTGATTTTGGTTATCGCATGTATCTTTACATTCGTCGGCTACGCAACAGGATTTTATGCATGATGGAATTGGCAGTTTGATATATTAATCAATTACGAGATTGCAGAAGCGACTTCACGAATTCGGAAAAGGCGGTATAATTTTGTATTTAGCCTTTTCTGAATGGTTCAGCAAGCTATAAATGGAGGTTAAAAATGAAAAGAATTATAGTAATGGGGCATGGCGGATATGCCGAAGGTGTAAGACAAAATTTAGAGATGATTGTCGGACAGCCGGAACATCTGTATTTTATCGATTTAACGAAAGAAGATGACCTGGCGGCTTTTGAGAGCAAAGTCAATTATGTATTGGAAAACTTTGCAGAAGAAGAAGTCTTATTTGCCTGCGATTTATTGGGAGCATCACCATTTCGAGTAGCTGCAATGCTGTGCGCAAACCACCCTGGAAAGTATTATGCGGTTGCAGGCTTGAATACCATGGCTTTTTTAGAGTTGAGCATGAATGGGGAAAGTGATTTATCCATTGAAGAACTGGCAAATCTTGCAATGGATACAGCAAAGGCAGGTGTAGCAAGATTTCCGGAATGAGCACAATAAAAGCAAAATTCGAGATTTTTTGTAAACGGAGAGGACGCACACCTTGAAAAGATATAAACAATTCTTGCATAATATGATAAAATACTGATAGACCAGGTATGTTAATATGTTAAGGAGAAGTATTATTTATGGAACATAAAGTTGCAAAGTATATTCAAATTAAAGAGGATATCATAAGGGATATTAAATCAGGTGTTTTACAGCCGGGGGACAAAGTGGATAGTGAAGCTACCCTAAAAAAAAAATACAATGTATCTACCATTACGGTTAGAAAAGCCTTCAATGATTTGATCAATGAGGGTTATTTGATCGGTGTACAGGGTGTAGGTACCTTCGTTACAAAAAAACAAATGATCCGTGGTTTGACCTCCATCAGTTTCAGTGATGAATTATTGCAGCAAGGATATCAAATCGATATGATTGTAGACAAAATTGAAGAAGTTTTTAATCCAAGCATTGCCGATATATTGGAAATACCTCATGATCAGTCAATGGCATGTGTTCGTAGAGTAAGGCTTGCCAATAATGAGCCTATCGCTTATCAAAGTTCCTTTGTGGACAGCCGAATCCTCAGCCTTGACCAAGCGAAAAGAATTCATGAAAATGCATCTTTTTACAAAACGCTTAAGGAATTCAAGATTTCTCCGGTCTGGGTAAATGAAAATTATTCCGTAAAACAAGTGAACGATAACGGGATCGCGAAGCTGATGAATATAAAAAAGAACAGCGATACCTTTTTTGTAAAAAGAATTGCTTTTGATGATCTTGATAAAATCATTGAATATGCTGAAACCTATTTCAACAAAGACTGGTACTCTGTTACGGTAAATATAAAAATTTAATGATATCAGAAGCATCTTTCCAGTTAAAAAGATGCTTTTTTCAATACCTTATTAACCGTCTATTACAAAGGCCTTTCTATACTGACTTGGTGTCATACCTTCTTTTGCTTTAAATACTTCTGAAAAACTGCTGTGGCAGCTATAGCCCACATGTTCGGCAAT
>JAKSCF010000152.1 GCA_022360735.1 Clostridia bacterium | reverse complement strand
TTGAAGATATATTATCTTTAAATCACTATTACTATGTTACTGGAAAGTGGGAATATGTGCCTAAGGATAACGTGCTGTTATTTACAAAGGACGATCAATTAATGAATATTTGGACGGAACAAGAAGCAAATTCATTTTATAATGAAATATCATTATAAGAATTTGCTTTTTACTTTATTCCAAAAATCATAATGATCCAATCGGAGCAGCTGCGCTTTAATATCGGATAAATTTAGAGATACTTCAGATATGTCATTAAACCGGTGTTCAATACCATCTGCAATAATAGCTATAGAATTTTCAAAAGTATATTCAGGATATATACGAATGCTGATTTGTGGCGGAACAATGACACTGGATGTAAAAGAGCGATAAGCAGTGGAGTTTATAGGCGCTAAAGGTGTGATTTGAAGCAGGTTTAATCTGGGGTCTACAATACTTCCGCCTAAGGCATAATTGTATGCTGTGCTTCCGGCAGGGGTTGAAATAAGTACACCATCACCACTGAACCTTTCTAAAAAGCTGTCATCAAGTGAAATGTTAAGATGAACGGTTCTGGATTGATTGCTTTTAATAACGATCTCATTGATAGCCCTTAATTTATATTTGTCATTTTTGGCAGTGATATTTGCAGAAACAGCATTAAGGTACTGAATCTTATAATCGCCTTTTTTATACTTAAAAATAAACTCATCCAACTGGTAAGGTGCGATCTCTTGAAAAAAGCCCAGGTGGCCGGTATTGATGCCTATAATAGGTATATTTGGGAAGTCAAAGGCATGCAATGTTCGCAAGAATGATCCATCTCCACCGATACAAATGATTAATTGAGCATTATAATCAAACTCTTTAGGTATAATAAATCCGTCTTTTTCAAGTCTTTGTTTTAGAATTCTTTTGGTCTCTTGGGAGAGTGCATTATCATTGGATACAATGTTAATGTGTCTATTGCCTTCGTGATTCGTCATTATTATTGCCTCATTTCTTAAAAACTTATTAATTTAATATTATTCTCATATTACCCTGAAATAATATTATCATATTTTACCCAGATTATTTACAGAAACTACTAAAAAGGTACAAGTAATTTGGAATTAATTGATTCTATTTTTTTAATAATAAGCAAATATGATGGATTGAGAATATTTCTTTTCAATAATCAAAAAAATATTGTATGATAGTAGAGGCGCACATACGCCCCAGATTAAAAAAGTATATGGATAAAAATTGGCTGCTACTACGGAGGGTTATAATGAAAAACAATAATGACATGATATATATCATCCAAAAGAGAGATGAGGGCATATCTTTAAGTGAACTTTTAAAGAGAAGATTGAAGCTATCCGGTAGATTTCTAAGAAAATTAAAAAAGAGTAATGGCGTCTATAAAAATGATGAGCATGTATTTTTAAATGTTGATGGAAAAGAAGGCGATGTGATTCGGGTTGTTTTTCCTGAAGAATCCAGTTATTTCACACCTGAAAATATTCCCATTGAAGCTGTTTATGAAGACAATGACCTGCTGTTTATTAATAAGCAGCCCGGGATAGTTGTTCACCCAACCAAAGGGTGTGTAGATGGTACTATTGCCAATGGGTTGGTTCATTATATGAATCATAAAAACGAGACCTATAAAATACGATTTATTAATCGGCTGGATAGAGATACTTCAGGGCTTTTAATGATAGGAAAAAATGCAGTGGTTCAAGAAGCTTTGGCTGAACAGATGCGGCAAAATAAAGTTGTGAAAAAGTATATCACTATTGTAGAAGGCATCATCAAAGCAGACGAAGGCATCATTGATGTCCCAATAAAAAAAGTAGTAGGGGATGCAGCACGAAAAGTATTATCCGATGGACAAGCATCGTTAACACATTATAAAGTGCTGAATCGGTTAGGGGATCAATATACAGTGGTTGAAGTCCATTTAAAGACGGGTAGAACACATCAAATCAGAGTACATATGTCATATTTAGGACATCCTGTAGTAGCGGATACCCTTTATGGGATAGAGAATACAAGCAGTATGGAGCGACAGGCCCTTCATGCAGCATATTTATCTTTTACACATCCTATTCATAAAGAAAAAATGGAAGTTCGTGCAGAACTTCCATGGGATATGCAAAATTTAATAGATTGTTATGAGAAGGATTTTTAAAAATAAAAAGGGTGTACTGCGGATAAAAATCCGCAGTGTATGTTTTGATTTTAGATCATTCCTCCTAAAATGTTTCCAAAGTTGCCACCACCGCAACAACAACAGAAAATAACAATTAAGATGATAATGATGAGCAGTCCGCCGCCATCGCCGCATCCGCATCCACCAAAACATCCGTCAAAGAAACCGCCGCCACCGCAACAGCAACATACCAAGAGAAGAATAAGTATGATTATAATTATCCAAATAAAGTTATCGTCAAATCCACAAAAACCTTTGCCGCCATAACCACAATCGTTGCTATCAACTTCAGTTAATTCATCAACCAAAGAAAACACCTCCTAACAATCTCACTTGTTAGTATATTATGATACATATATTGAAGATGTTACAGTAAAAAAATCATAAAAATCAAACCCATTACAGACTTATAAAAAAATATTTTTTAAAAATCACGCATTAAACAGTTGACTAAAAAGAATTTCATTAGTACAATGGTTATTAATTTAAAGATGAAATTTGCAATGACGAAGAAAAAAATACTAATTAGATTACAGAGAGTCAACGGTTGCTGTGAGTTGATATTAACTGGTATATAATAGTCACTTCTGAGCTGCTCTGGTGAAATCGTATGAAAGTAAGTGGAGCCGGCAATTAGCCGTTATTTTAATGAAGACGTTTCTTACATAAGAAATGTGATTTAGGGTGGTACCGCGATAGCTTTCGCCCCTAACAATGTTAGGGGAGAGGCTTTTTTTTATTAAAAAAAATGCATACTAATAACATGACAAAGAAAATCAACCTTTAAGTTTGATGAGGAAGATTTTTTTAATACATAACATAAAATCATATTTAAAAGGAGATGTTGAAAATGGCGAAAATGTATTATGACAAAGACGCAGATTTAAAACTATTGGATGGTAAAACTGTAGCGATTATCGGGTATGGCAGTCAAGGGCATGCGCATGCTTTGAACTTAAAGGAAAGTGGAGTCGATGTCATTGTAGGGTTATATGAAGGCAGTAAGTCTGTAGAAAAAGCGACTCAAGACGGCCTAAAAGTGGCAAGTGTTTCAGAAGCAGCTGCAGCAGCAGATGTAGTCATGATTCTTGTGCCGGACGAAAAGCAGAAAAAAATCTATGAAGAAGAAATTAAAGACAACTTAGCAGAAGGTAATGCATTAGCATTCGCACATGGATTTAATATTCATTTTGGACAAATCGTGCCGCCTGAGAATGTAGATGTATTTATGGCAGCGCCGAAAGGCCCAGGACATTTAGTAAGAAGGGTTTACTCTGAAGGATTTGGTGTTCCGGCACTTATTGCGGTATATCAAGATTATACAGGAAAAGCAAAAGACACAGCGCTTGCTTATACAAAAGGAATCGGTGGTACGCGTGCAGGTGTATTGGAAACAACTTTCCGTGAAGAAACAGAAACTGATTTGTTTGGTGAGCAATCTGTTCTTTGCGGCGGTACAACAGAATTAATTAAAGCCGGTTTCGATACATTAGTTGAAGCAGGATATCAACCTGAAATTGCTTACTTTGAATGCTTGCATGAATTAAAACTAATCGTTGATCTGCTTTATGAAGGTGGATTCGAAAAAATGAGATACAGTATCAGTGATACAGCTGAATATGGCGACTATATGTCCGGTAGAAGAATTATCACTGAAGAAACCAGAAAAGAAATGAAGAAAGTGCTTCATGAAATCCAAAGCGGACAATTTGCTGAAAAGTGGATTTTAGAAAATATGTCTAATAGACCAAACTTCAATGCCATAAAAAGAACAGAATTAGAGCATCCAATTGTAGAAGTTGGTGAAAAACTAAGAGATATGATGGCGTGGATTAAGAAATAAAAACGACATAAACAAGGAGTGATTTTATGCAGTTGACAGGTGCGCAAATTGTAATGGAATGTTTGAAAGAACAGGCAGTTGAATATGTATTTGGATATCCAGGTGGTCAAATTATGCCTATTTATGATGCGCTATATGACTATACAGATAGCATAACGCACATACTAACATGCCACGAACAGGGTGCAACACATGCTGCTGATGGATATGCTCGGTCGACAGGTAAAGTAGGTGTCTGTTTTGCAACCAGTGGTCCTGGGGCAACCAATGTAGTGACAGGTATTGCAACTGCATATATGGACTCTGTTCCATTAGTAGTGATTACTGGGCAAGTACCTTTGGGCTTAATTGGAAAAGACTCTTTTCAAGAGGTAGATATTACCGGTATTACCCTTCCGGTTACAAAACATAATTATTTTATCAAAGATCTAAAAGATCTGTCCGGAAGTATTAGAGAAGCATTTGAAATTGCTAAAAGCGATAGGCCTGGACCGGTATTAATAGACATTCCTAAGAACTTGATGCTTGAAATGTATGATTATGAAAAACAAGGTACAGCAGAATTAGAAAGAGTGGCTTCACAATGTGATTCTGAAGCATTTGAACAAATCGCCGACTTGATTAATAAAGCTAAGAAACCTGTTATCTATGCAGGCGGCGGCATTATTACTTCGGAAGCTGTTGATGAATTGAATGAATTGGCACAAAAAAATCAAATTCCGGTTTTAAATACTTTAATGGGCTTAGGTTCTTTTCCCAGAGACCATGAATTATCTTTAGGTATGATAGGGATGCATGGTTTTAAAGAAGCTAATTTAGCCATGAATAACAGCGATTTAGTGCTTGCAATTGGTGCAAGATTTAGCGATAGAGTCACCGGAAATACGCAGAAATTTGCTAGAAAATCAACTTTTATTCATATTGATATTGATGAATCCGAAATCAGTAAAAATATTAAAGCCGAATTTTCAATAATAGGTGATATTA
>JAKSCF010000083.1 GCA_022360735.1 Clostridia bacterium | reverse complement strand
TTTTTGCCACACTCCACAACAATTCTTTGGTAAAAAAGAGTCAGGTTATTGCCGGAACAAGGATTATTCCTTTGACCATTAAAAGAGAGAAAATAGAAGAAGTTTGCAATCAGCTTCATAAAATCGTTTCTGTAAAGCCATTAAAATCTATGCAGGTTGGAATTGTTGTAACGGGAACAGAAGTATATAATGGAAGAATTACGGATAAATTTGGTCCAATATTAGAGGCTAAAGTGAATCAATACGGTGGAAAACTCATAGGCATACGGTATGCCCCAGATGATGTCAAGAAGATTGAAGAAGCCATTCACCGCCTCATAGATGACGGGGCTCAAATTGTTCTTACCTCTGGAGGCATGTCTGTAGATGCAGATGATGTTACGCCTTCTGCAATCAGAAAAGTCTGTTCAAATGTGATTACTTACGGCTCCCCTGTATTACCCGGTGCCATGTTCATGCTTGCATACAGGGATTGCACAACCATATTAGGCGTACCCGCCTGTGGTATGTATCATAAAATTACAGTAGTGGATTTAGTGTTCCCAAGGATATTGGCAGGAGAGATATTATCCAAAAAAGATATTGCTCAGATGGGACACGGCGGCTTGTGCATGAACTGTGAATTTTGTCACTTTCCCATTTGTCCTTTGGGTAAGTAGAAGAAACTGAAGTGGTGGAAAAGATGAAGTTGTTAAAGGTTTTACAGGTAAAGGAAAAGGAATTGATTTGCCTTGTTGGAGGTGGTGGAAAAACGACAACCATGTACGCACTGGCAAAAGCTTTAAGTTTGCAAGGACAAAATGTAGGGATTTCTACTACGACATCCATATTCTATCCGGATAAAGGAGAGGTGGATAGATTTATCTTAAAAGAGAATACAGAGAAATTGCATAGAGTGCTTTATTCAAAAGTCAAAAACAATAAAATCATTGGCTTTGGTGCAAACATCACACCGGAAAGAAAGGTCAAAGGAATAGACGGACAAGAGATAGATCAGATCTATAAAATGGGATATTTTGATTATCTCATTATTGAAGGAGACGGTGCAAAAGGGAAACCCTTAAAAGCGCCTGCCGAACATGAGCCGGTTATTCCGTCCCTAACCACCATGGTGCTGATGGTCATAGG
Organism: Clostridia bacterium; assembly: GCA_022360735.1. Next base: position 5,941 of record JAKSCF010000083.1, on the reverse strand, counting down.
AATAGACGGTCACGGTGTTATATTGAATGAAGAAAATGTTCATAGGCCTCATCTCATTTCGAAAATTACAGGGATACCACTGGGAGAAGCTTTAACCTCTGTCGGGATTGCAACTCTGGTTAAAAACAATAAGGGCTTAATGAAGGCCATTCCTTCCAATGCTAGGATATTTTTGTTAATCAATAAAGTGGATTCCCAGGAACGTTATAGGCTTGCTGCAAAAATTGCCCGAGAGATACTAGATAAAGACGATAGCAGAATCGAAAGGATTTTGTTGTGTAATATGCTGACAGAGGAGCAGGTTTTAGAAGTATATTGATTTTGGTAACAGAACAACTGAAGCAGTTGAGAAAAATAAGAGTCAAATAATAAAAATTCAAAAAAATACTTGTAAACTCTATGATCATTGAGTTAAAATTAGAATTGTAAGAAAGAAGCTGACGCAGATAAAAAATTTTTTAATAATAATATACAATTTATTGAATATTGTATGGAGGTCCTGATGTCAATCAAAGAATATGTTCGAAATAAACACACCTATATTACCAGCAGACTTGCAAGAATGTTTTTAATATCTAAGGAAGGAGACAGTATTCCAACGATTAATGATCTCACACAAATATTTAGCGTAGGAAGCGGTACCGTTCAAAATGCAATTCAGCAATTGAAGCGAGAAGCAGCGGTTGAAATAGAAACCAGGGGATTTTTAGGAAGCTATATTACAAAATTAGACTATAGAAAGCTATGGGAATTAAGTGATTTTGGTGTTCTATTAGGGTTATGCCCCTTAGCTACAAATGCTAAGATTCCAGGAATTGCAGACGGTATACATAAATGTTTTGCTATGTTGGACATTCACATTCATATCGCATTTATGCCTGGCTCTATCAACAGAATAGACACTTTGATTAATGAAAAAAGTGATTTTGTAGTGATGTCGGAACTGGCATATCTTCAAGCAAAAAAAGAGCAGGAACCAATAGAGAAAGTTCTTGATTTAGGAGAAAGAACATATGCACATAACGAGGAATTTGCGCTATTGGTTTTGAAAAAAAAATATTCTAAAAGCCTGCCTTCTAAGTGTGTGGTGGGTATCAATAAATATTCCTATGACGACATGACTTTAATGGAGAATTTATCTGAGGAAATAGATATTCAAATTATTTGTAAAGAAAGCTTTGAACTGATGAATGGCTTAAAAGCTGAAGAAATTGATGCCATAGTGGTGCATACCAGTGAAAATGATATTGATGAGAAAGAATTTCAACTATACCCTTTAACCAAATTCCAAAGTATTGGTGATATGATTAAAAAAGCTGAAAATGCGGTGGTAGTGGTTAGAGATGACAATAATGAATTACGGAAAATCCTTGCTAGAAGAATTAACCCCAGAATGATACATGATGTACAAAATATTTAGATTAATGGAGCATAACCAAAATCGATATTTATAAAAGCCATCAAAGTACAATATACAGAAAACTGTAAATTATTTAGACTTAGATGAAGTGGATGGAAATTGCAGATTACCGCTGTATTTTGAAGGGTTTTATAATTTTCAATTTATTATTTTTCAAATGGGCTAAAATTTTCAAAAGGAGGTGATTGGATATTTGCAAGTTGGCAAAATGTCCATAGGTCAGAAAAAAGTAAATAAGAAAAGGGTGATACAATGGATTTTAAGGTTTTCTTGTTGTTCAGTGAGGTCGTTTTATATTTTGTATTAATGGTTGGAATCGGGTTGGTTACGAAAAAGTGGATTAGTTCTATATCTGACTTTTTTATTTCTGGTCGTGAAGTAAGTGCCATAACCATTGGACTAGGGTTGTCGGCGATTATGTTTAGCGGTGCAACACTTCCGGCTATTAGTGGATTGGCGATTACGCATGGTGTCTGGATAGGGTCTTTGTATATGTGGGGATGGGCTGCCGGAATCATTATATTTGGTAAAACTTTTGCTCCAGCCATCAGAAGAAGTGGTGTATACACATTACCGGAATGGGCACAAATTAGATTTGACGAAAAGACAAGGACTGTTGTTGCAGTTGCTACCAGTATGGCTGCCTTTGGGTCCTTGTTTGCGCAAGTGGTGGGATTAGGGAATAATCTAACAGCATTAACGGGAATTCCCTACTGGGCCACTACATTAGTCATTACGGTTCTGTGTACTTTTTATATGTATGCCGGAGGATTTTGGGCATTATCTATTTCTGATATGGCACATATGATTGTTATTATGATTGCCTTAGTAGGAAGTGTCATTTATCTGATTATTCAGTTTGGCGATCCTATTACCGTATTTTCCGGGGTTGCCGGGGCTGATTGGAGAGTATTTTCTTTTATTGGAAAAGCAGATTTCAGTTTAAGGTTTCCAAGCATTCCATCCCTTGTATTTGGATGGCTGTTAACCATGCTGGGGTGTCAGTATTATTGGATGAGGGCTGTGGGTGGTAGAAGCGAAAAAGCAGTAAAGAGAGGATATTGTTTGTCTGCTTTAATTACCTGTATTTTTGGTTCTACGTTATTAGCCGGATTTGGAATTTATGCACTGCACATTTATGGAGAAGGGAATTTCCAATCGGGAACTGCCTTTGGGATGATTGTAAGAACATTACCTTTAGGAATGGATGGCTTAATGCTGGTCGCTATGGTAGCAGCCTGTATGTCAACGTTTAGTACGGCATTATTGGGCGTGAGTTCTCCAATCTTGAGGGATGTTTTCCAAAGGTTTTTACGACCAAATGCAACGGCAGAAGAATTGGTCCTGCCCAGCAGAATCATAACCTTAGGCGTTGCGGCAATAGCTTGGATGACTGCATTATTGTGGAAAGAAAGTGCGGCATTAGCTCTGGCAGCTATGTGGGCTTTCTCAGTGCCTACGGCAGTGGTTTTAGTATTGGCTCATTGTTCAAAGCGAATTACCAATCAAGCAGGATTTTTAGGTGTAAGCATTGGTATCATTGTTACAGTCATCTGGTACTTTGCGCCTGGAAAATTATGGGCAAAGTACGCACATCCTATGTGGGTTGGTTTTTTTGTGACCTTGATCGTAACCACTGTGGTAACTATTTTTACTAAGCCTAAATTTTATGGAATGGATCATTTTAACCCACAAGCACCAAGCAAGATGAAGGGATTAGCTCAGTCAAATGCTGCCAATATCAGTAATTTTCAGACCCAGGAGCATAAAAAAGCGATGCAGCAGTTGATGAGACCTAGTATTGGGTCACAAAAATGGAAATGTTTTATTGAGAAAAGACACCGTTGTACAACACCAATTGCTAAGTTGATATTTCCACATATTGTAGATTAATGGGGGTGTTGAGGAATGAATTTAAATAAAAATGAGAAGAAGATTTTGAGTTATATTCGCGAAGGAAGAAATACTTTGGCAGACTTTACGGATAATCTGGGAATAAGTGCACCACAAGCCAATAATATTGCAGAAAATTTAGAGAACCAGGACTTTATTATAAAAGAATCCTATACAGGCATTAAACGATATAACTTTCTTTTGACGGACAAAGGCGCAAAAGAATTGACTCAATTATCAGAGATAGAAAAGGAACTTTTGACCAAGGAAAGTATCAACTTAAATCAATATAAGATTTTAAAGTATACTTCTGTAAATCCCAATGCTATTGCCGGCGTCATTGCAGAAAAATTGAATATACCGGCTATGGAGCTTATTTCGGATTTAAGGTATTTAGTAGACAAAGGTTTAATGAAGGAATCAGGGATTCTAAGGCGAAAAGTTTCGGTTTTCCCAAAAGGCGTAGAGATTGTAAACAACTATGAACAAATGATGTTGCAAGAATCGCAGTAGATAAAAGAGATGAGGAGGGAAATCTGTGGAGGAAAATTTAAAGGTTGTGGGCCAAAGACTTAATAAAGTAGACGCTCGTTCTAAGGTGCTTGGAACAGCAAAATACACATCGGATCTAAAAAAGGACGATATGTTGATCGGAAAAGCACTGTTTGCAAAATATCCCCATGCAATCATTAAGAGCATTGATACCACTAAAGCAGAGCAACTGGATGGTGTTGTCGCCGTTATGACGGCAAAGGATTTGCCTGGGAGAAATGGTTATGGGATTCTATGTCCGGATAAGCCGGTAATTGCAGAAAAAAAAGTTAAATATGAAGGAGATCCTGTAGCTGTATTAGCGGCAGTAGATGAAGAGACTGCCAAAAAGGCCATGGATGCTATTGTGGTAGAATATGAGGTTTTACCGGCATACGATGACCCAAGAGAGGCTATGGCAGAGAATGCTTTATGGATTCATGAGTCGCATCCGGCTGCCGAGAAAGGCAACCTTTTAAATACCGTTAACCTTGACAAAGGTGCTGTAGAAAAAGCATTTGATGAGGCGGATATGGTTATTGAGAACGCGTATGAAACACCTATGGTAGAACATTGTTATCTTGAACCGGATGTCTGCATTGCAGAACCGGATTTAGTGACGGAAGGATTGACGTTAATAAGTCCAATGCAGGCCGTTTATGCAAGTCGTCGGGTTTTAGCGTCAGTTTTCGGAATCCCGCAAAATAAAATTCGATGTATTTCTCCATTAGTCGGTGGAGGATTTGGCGGAAAGGAAGATTCAACTTTAGATGTTTCAGCCGTGGCAGGGGTATTGGCTTTGAAAACAAAGAAAACCGTATGTGTTGAACTGAATCGAGAAGAAGTTTTTCGCACCACCGGAAAGCGTCATGCAGCTTATATCAAACATAGATTAGCAGCAACAAAGGACGGGAAAATCACTGCAATTGATGTAGAAACGGTATTAGATAAAGGCGCTTATGTTTCAATGGGAGGCATAAAAGAGCCAGCCTTTGCGGTTACCATGCGGACAGCAATGTACGCCGGTGGTCCTTATACCATACCTAATGCCAGAGCCAGATCCTACTCTGTGTTTACAAATCATCCTTATGCATGTGCATTTAGAGGATTTGGTGCACCTCAGGCAGCCTTTGCTATGGAATGTCAAATGGATGAATTGGCAAAAAAATTAGATATGGATCCTATTGAGGTTCGGAAGAAAAATATATTAAAAGACGGCCATCGTACGATCTTTGGGCAAGTGATGAAAGCGAGCAGGGGAATGGGATTAGAAGCTTGTATTGAGAAGGTCAAAGAAAAGATGGAATGGGAGCAGCCCATTGATAAAGGGCAAGGGGTTATTCGCAAAGGCAGGGGGATAGGAATTTTTATGTACGGAACAGGGATACCGTTATTATTTGAAGGGGCCAATTGCTATGTAAGTATTCAAGTAGACGGTACAGTCAATGTAGCTCTGACCAGTACAGAAATGGGGCAGGGGCTTGCAACGGTGATGATGCAAATAGCTGCAGAAACATTAGGGGTAAGATATGAAGATGTATTGGTAACTTATTCAGATACTGCTATGTCTCCCGATAGTGGTCCTACGGTAGGATCTAGGTCCACAACCATTGTTGGAAATGCAGTGATGGACGGATGTAGAAAGTTAAAGAAACGAATGCTGGATATTGCATCAAAGGAATTAAATGAAGATATCAGGGATTTAAATATTAAAGATGGCAGGGTATTTGCTGTTGGAAAGCCTGAGAAAGATATCTCTTTTGCCTCCGTTGCAGGCAAGGCTTTTAATAACCAGGTCTCTCTTGCCGCAGTAGGAACATGGTACCCTCCACAGCCTTCTTTTAGTGGTAAAGACGGGCAAGGAGACCCAATGCATGCCTATACGTTTGGTGCACATGGCGTAGAGATAGAGGTGGATACGGAAACAGGCCAAATTACGGTGAATCGATCTGTTTTAGCCTGTGATGTGGGTAAAGCCATCAATCCAACTTGTGTGGAAGGACAAATGGAAGGCGGTGCCGCCCAGGGAATTGGTTGGGCCATCATGGAAGAGAGTTTTATGACAAATGGTATAATGGAGAATCCATCTTTACATAA
>JAKSCF010000053.1 GCA_022360735.1 Clostridia bacterium | reverse complement strand
TTTTATAGGGCTTTTATTTTTTTGTAAAGCATTGCTTCAAATCATCTAAAATATCGTCTGATTTTTACAACTTACATAATGAAGGGAAAAAGCAGATATTAGAAACAAAATACTTCATTATGTCAATTGAAACTTACATCTAAATGATATATATATATTTATATATGACAAATCGAAGTTGTAATACGTCAAAAAAGTAATCTGTTATTGATTTCAGTATCTTTTCAAAAAGCATTTTAGTATTATCTTAACACAGTATGTAATAATGATTTGACTGAGTTTATTTTAGGATGGAGGTGGTGTTAACGGCATAGACAAAATAATCTTGAGATTAAATTAGGAGGAAATTTAATGGAGAAAAAAACTGTGTCTTCAAGCCAAGCATTAATCATGCTATTGGTTTCTATTGTAGTTATTTTCAGCGGTGTATTATTGGTTCATGCTCCCACGACCATAACATTATTAACTTCCGGATTTATTGTAATTATTCTTTCATTATGTTTTGGCATAAAATGGGACAATATTCAAAACGGAATATTAAATAGTATCAATGCTATGATGGTACCCATTTTGATTTTACTTGCAGTTGGTATGTTGGTAGGCTCTTGGGTAGCTGCCGGAACGGTTCCGTATATGATATATTTAGGACTAAAGGTTCTAAGTCCCGGGATGTTTTTATTTGTGACTTGTTTGGTTTGTTCGATTATGTCAGTCATGATGGGCACCTCATGGGGAACAATCAGTACGGTAGGTATAGCATTAATCGGAGTTTCTGCAGGTTTAGGCATACCATTATATTATACTGCAGGAGCCATTGTTGTTGGTGCCATTTTTGGGGATAAGCTGTCTCCACTTTCTGATACAACCGTAATGGCAGCTGCTGTGTCAGAAGTTGACATTGTAGATCACATAAAACAAATGCTTTATACCACTATTCCAGGATACGTATTGTCATTAATTATATATCTAATTATTGGGTCAAGATACAGCCAAGGTGTTGCAAATGGGGAAAATGTAGATCTGATCATGACAACTCTAAGTACTACTTTTAATCTAAATCCCATCTTATTATTACCTCCGGTTGTTGTTTTATTTTTAATATTTAAGAGAAAACCGACGCTTCCTGTTTTCGGAGTAGGCATAATATTAGGATGCCTATTTGCAGTCATTTTTCAAGGGAATAATTTAAGTGATATTGCCGGTGCATTAAATAGCGGTTTCCAAAAATCAACGGACATTGCAATAGTAGACAAAATGATATTAAGAGGCGGTATAAAAAGTATGTTGGGGACCATTGCTCTCTTAATCGCTGCGGCTGTTTTTGGTGCGCCGCTTAGAGCTTCAGGCGTAGTGGATATATTAGTAGACAAGATTAAATCAATTGCAAGCTCTTGGAGAAGCATTTTGTCAAGCACTTTCATTCTACATGGTCTGTTCTTCATAATCACCGGAAGCTATTATGTGACTTTTGCAGTTTTAGGACCTATGTTTAAGCCATTATATGATAAATATGGATTGGATGGGACTAACTTATCAAGAAGTCTTGAGGCTACAGGAACAGGATTAGCAGCCATTATACCTTGGAGTGTAACCGGTGCGTTTATTTCGAGTACCCTTGGCGTTCCAACCGTTCAGTTTGTATTATATACCCCCATGATTTATGTAGCGATTATATTATCATTTGTATATTTCATCACAGGATTTAGTATCAAGCGATTACCACAAGATGAGGTAAATGAAAACAGTACAGTTATATAGAACTTGGAGGACTGACGAATGTTCACACTTGAAAGTATAAAAATATATAAAGAAATATTTATTGCTTTTTTAAAGCCGGGGTTATTTACTTTTGGCGGCGGACCATCTGCTATACCATTGATACAAGAGGAAGTTGTTGAACATTACGGATGGTTGACTGTTCAGGAATTCGCAGATGCTTTAGCTTTAGGAAATTCTCTTCCGGGACCCATAGCAACAAAAATGGCAGCATTAATCGGATATAGAACCGCAGGATGGCTGGGCGCTTTGGTTGGCATTATAGCCATCGTTGCACCAACAGCTTTGGCGATTATTTTTCTAATCAAAATTTATATGAATTTTAAGGATTCTCAGTGGTTAAAAGGTATGATGACAGCAGTAAGGCCGGTTGTTGTCATACTCATTGCACAAGTCATTATTTCCTTAAGCAAAAATTCATTTATAGATTATAGGAGTGGAATTATTGCGTTGATAGCTGCGGTTGGGTTATTTAAATTCAACCTCCACCCAGTAATTCTTATTGTAGCGGCGCTTACATACGGTGGTTTTTTTATAAGATGACTAAAGGAGTAAAATATGATTAATGAAGAACGAATCTCTAGCTATTATCATGATATGATTAAAATAAACAGTGTATCGGGCAATGAAAGAGAAATTGCAGAATATATTACTGCAAGGATAGAAGAGATGGGACTGGTTGCTAAGTGGGTATATTTCGAGGAAGAAAAAAAGAGACCGTCTGTTTATACCAGATTAAAAGGCAGCAGTGATGGTCCAAGCATCATGCTGATAGGTCATACGGATACTGTTGATATACTCCCGGGATGGGATACTGATCCTTTCACGCCAACCGTTATAGGAGACAAAACATATGGTCGGGGCGCTATGGATATGAAAGGCGGGCTGGCCGCTATTTTAGGAACCATAGAATACCTTGCTCAAAATCCATCTTTGTTTAAAGGAGAAATTATTGCAGCATTTGTTGCTGATGAAGAAGTATTATCTAAAGGGACTTACAAACTTTTAGAAGAAGACCTAAATATGGATATGGCGATTATGGCAGAATGTAGATTTGACAATGTAGCCATTGGATTTAGAGGCAGGTATTCAATTGAAATCAATATATTTGGCGAGGCTGCCCATAGCAGTGAATATCCTGCATATGGCGACAATGCGCTGATTAATGCCGGCAAACTAGCCATAGAAATAGAAAATCTTTCAACTTTAGTGCATCCTAAACTGGGAAAAGGAACATGGTGTGTTAAATATATAGAGGGCGGCATTAAAAATACTCTTGTTGTGCCTAATCATTGTAAACTCATTCTAGATAGATTCTTTGTGGAAGGTGAAAATTATGATTCAATCGAAAAACAAATTATCGATGCAGCAAAGAAAATCGGATTACAAGACAAAATAAAAGTAAAATTAGTAGACAGAGAAATGCCTTATATGGAGCCTTTCTGCCTTCCAGAAAACGATAAATTGGTTACAATATTAAAAGAAAAATATTACCAAATCACAGGAAAGGATTTGCCGCATGAGTACGACTTATCTGTCTGTGACTCAAATATTTTAGTAAACTCAGCCAATATCTCTACTGTCACTTTTGGTCCTTCAGGTGGGAATATGCATGGCGCCAATGAATATGGTTATTTTGATCAGGTCATCACAAGTACAAAAATCTATATAGAGACCATTAAAGAATTATTAAAATAATATTTGAGATCATCGTATGATTAAAAAATAAACCACAAAAAAAAGAATACCAATAATAATTGATTAAATACCGGACTTTTATAATTTGGGTGATGTTTATCCATTTCAATCTCAAAAAAAGCACAAAAAAAGCTGCCAATAAACCAAATTATAAAAGTCTACCCCCTAAGCAGTGCCGATAAAACTATTTTCTTAGATGTTTTATCGGTTTTTATATGACAACGATTATTGGCTTACTTTTTTACTTGGAAACCCTTTAGGCTTTTTAACGCATTGTCATAATTTATTTCATGATATTGTACATCATTGGATATTTCACTCATTAATTTTTTATAGTTGTCTCGATATTCTGCCGGTTTCATCTTATACCATTTCAAAAAATGCTTAACATAATATCTTTTGGAAGAGAATCCAAACTTGAAAGCAATTTCATCAATGGACATGGAAGAACTTATCAGGAGTGATTCTGAGTATTTTACTCGAAGAAAGCATAAAAAATCCGTCATGTTGAGACCGGTTCCGATTTTAAATAGACGTGAGACATAAGATTTATCTAAATGAATCGTATTGGACAGCATGTCCATATCAATTTTTTGCTTATAGTTCCTGTACATGTATTTAAGAATAATGAATATCCTTTCCATTTGGACCGGATTATTCTTAAAAGTGCTATTACTGTGATATCCTGTTTCATCAATGTATATAAATTGAAAATCATTGATTAATAATTTGATAAGCTTTATAATGGATGCCTCTATCAAATCATGAGCATCTGATCTTTTTTCTTGAATCAGTAACAGGATATCAGCCAAAGAAGATTGTAAATTTCTAAGCTCGATATAGCTCTTATTCGTATCAGAATATGAATCACATACAAAATCATAATAATCCAGTTTGGGAAAAAGGTTGAGATAAGGATAGGGGTCTAATTGAAAAATTAAAAGCAGGTTTTTTTCTTCTGTTTCAAAAATACTATGGAGCTCATTGGTATCCACAATAAATATGTCTCCCTTTGTAAGATGATAATTGAAACAGGCGCACTGAATATTGACAGAACCTTCTAGTACAAAAATAATTTCATGAGTATCATGCATATGTTTTGGGTAACTTTTTACATGACATAAAAAAGTATTGATATGCAAACCACTCAGTTTATTTATTTTTTCTACCAGCATACAATAACCCCCTGGTGTTTCATTCTATATGAGTCTCAATACTATTCTGGGATGGGCATCTTTTTACTTGTCTAATTCTTATTCATTATAATACCATTACAAGTTTAAAACTGCAATACCACTTCATAATGTCAATTGGCCACAATAATTAGCGAATTTTGCCACAAAAATGTCAATACAGTACACAATACAGTACACAATACAATACACAATATAGCGAATAATGCAGTGGGTTGAGAGGCATATTCTCGTGTCTTATAATTTTATTATGATTAGTTTCAGATAATTTAGAACAGTAAAAAAACAAATGGTGGTGGAAATTATGAAAAAAATCTTGATTTTAGGAACAGGTGCTCAAGGCTCTACAGTAGCGCAGCGTATGGATGAAGAGCCTAATGTATCAGAGATTATATGTGCGGACTATGATGAGAAAGCGGTGGATGAATTAATAAAGATTCTTAAAAAAGGCAAAGGCGTAAGAGTAAATGCAAATAAAGTTGAGAATATCGTTGAAGTTGCAAAAGACGTCGACTTAATTGTAAATGCGCTTCCAATACAATTTGGATTAAATGTTATGGAAGCTGCTATAAAGGTGAAAACAAATTATCAAGATTTTGCGGCAGCTGAATCAGATGAATATCATTGGATGGATTTATTGCCTAAACTGATGAAAGGTGAAATGAATGATCGTTTTAAGGCAATCGGAAAAACAGCATTATCTTGTACGGGTTCTGCACCGGGAATCATTACTGCAGCGTCAAGAAATGCAATGCGTTATCTAGACTCTTGTGAGAGTATCTATATGTATGTCTATGAGGGTGTAAAGGCTAAACGATTTTTACCTTTCTGGTGGTCTCCGGAAATTGCTTTTAAAGATATGTCTGAGGAGCCCATTTGCTATACAGGTGGAAAACTAGTGAAAAATCAACCGTTCTCATTACCAATGATGAAAAAATTCAAAGGTATAGATGAGCCAATTAGACTCGTAGAACACGCTCATGAAGAACCGGTACAAATGGGCGTTAACGCTGAAGAATTCTTTTTGGGTGCAAAAGAAATATTCTTTAAATATGGCGGATCAGGTGTGGAAACAGCAGAACTATTATATAAAATGGGAATGCTCTCAAAAGAAAAAACCAATATTAAAGGAACTGAGATTGTTCCATGGGATGTAACTTTAGCCATGACACCTCCTGCTCCAAAGTACGAATCTGAAATACAAGAGATTTTAGATGAAGGTCTTGAGTCCGATACAGGTGCTATGCTCATTGAAGCTGTCGGCATGAAAGACGGCAAAAAAGTAATGGTGGAAACCTATGTCAACTCCCTTGGATGTGTTGAAGCATTTGAAAAATCAAAACTTACCGGAGAAATGTACTTTACAGGCCAAGGCGGCGCATTATTCACGAAAATGTTTGTAGAAGATAGAGTTCATCAAACAGGATTTATCACGACAGATATGCTGACATTTGAACAAGTTGATTACTACTTTGAAGAAGCAGCTCAATTAGATATTACACTAGATGTTGAAGTCAAAGAATTATAACCATAAAAAATAGAAATATCTCAAAATAAAACTTTCCGGATCCAAAACCCGGAAAGTTTTTTTTATTTAAGAGTTTAGCTTTATATCCAAAATCGTTTCATCGCACCAGTCCATAAATGCTTTATAAATTTTTTTACCACATTTTAAGGTGTACAGTTGATATTTATGTTTAGGGTCTTCTGGAAGCATTTTTATTAAAACTCTTTCATAAATACATAATTCATCATACTGAATGCTTTTTGTTCTTTTATAGGCTTCTAAATGGCTGATAATGACTTTTCTATTAACATTCTCTGCAAAAAAAGTTTTTAATAGTAACTCATTTCGCATTTTATCCTCTTCAATAGGAAGCTGAAGATAATGGTTCAGTTCTTTTTTCCCTAAATCTGTAATGGCGTATTTCTTTTTTTCTTTAACTGTGGCATTAGGATCATCAATTTGCTGGATATACCCCTCAAGAGCTAATTGTTTTAAAGCAGGATAAATCTGTCCATAGCTCTCATTCCAAAAGTGACCCAATGCATGCTCTATATATTTTTTTATATCATACCCAGTATGTGGTGCATGTGACAAAAGTCCAAGTATTACATATTTGGTTTTCCTCTTTTTCCCATATATCTTCACTCCTCCAACTATATTCAATCAGGTCTATATTTTGTCTTTTCATAACAAACTCATTTTAACATAAAATCAAGACAATTATATCACATAGATATATCTTTTAGATATAAATTATTAGCTTTTCGACAAAATTCGTCAAAAAAAGTTGCATAATACCAAATTATTACATTTATATTTCCCATAATAATGTTATATAATTTTATATAAGGGTACTAAATATGTATACCTTAAATATTTGAAGGAGGGAATTAGGTATGAAACAAAGAGAAAACTGGGGGTCAAGAATTGGATTCCTTATGGCAGCAGCTGGTTCGGCCGTTGGACTTGGAAATATCTGGAGATTTCCTTACATGACCGGTGAAAACGGTGGTGGCGCATTCATTATTATTTATTTAGTTTTTGCTCTTGTTATTGGACTTAGTGTTATGCTTGCTGAGTTCACTGTTGGTCGAAGAACCAGCCTGGCAGCTGTCGGTGCCTACAAAAGCTATAGCAATAGGTGGACTTTTGCCGGTGTAATTGGTGTGGTTAGCGCTTTCTTAATCATGGGTTTCTATCCAGTAGTTGGGGGATGGTCACTTGCGTATATAGCCAAATCTTTTACAGGATTGCTTGCTGCTCCTGAAGCAATAGGAGACACATTTGGTGGGTTTATAAGCAATCCGGTTCAACCACTGATATGGATGATTCTATTCTTAGCCTTAAATGTATTTATTGTTGCTAAGGGTATAGCTGGAGGGATTGAAAAAGCAGGTAAGATACTGATGCCTACGCTTTTTTTACTGCTTATTTTTATAGCAGTTAGAAGTATCAGTCTTCCGGGTTCAGGTGCCGGTGTTGAGTTCTTATTCAAACCGGATTGGTCAGCTGTCACAGGGCAAACATATCTAGCTGCGTTAGGTCAAGCTTTCTTCTCCCTTAGCCTTGGTATGGGCTGTATGATTACCTATGGGAGTTATCTGAAAAAAGAAGAAAACCTTCAAAAAAATGCTCTTATTGTAACCTTGATGGATACAAGTGTTGCTATTTTAGCAGGTATTGCTATATTCCCAGCATTATTTGCATTTGGAATGGAGCCTGCAGTAGGTCCCGGACTTGTATTTGTAGTTGTACCATCAATCTTTGCTGAAATGGGTGGCGCCGGATTATTCTTCTCAGTTATATTCTTTATTGCATTAGCGGTTGCAGCACTCACTTCTTCAGTATCCTTATTGGAAGTTGTAGTGGCTTATTTAATCGATCAAAAAGGTATGGAAAGAAAACCGGCTGTTTATCTTACTGCTGGAATTATGGTTGTAACAGGTATTCTTTCTTCGTTATCTCTTGGAATCATGTCAGGTGTTAAAATATTTGGCGTAGGTGTATTTGATTTATTTGATATACTTACGGATAAAATATTCTTAGCAATCGGCGGTATGCTCTTAGCAATCTTCGTTGGATGGTTTGTTAAGAAAGAAGATCTTAAAGATGAACTAACAAATGGCGGACAATCAACTTTTGCATTATTTAATGTATGGTATATACTATTAAAATTCATTATTCCTATTGCCATTGCATATGTAGCAATTGTAGGGATCATGTCTATTGAACAAACCAGCCTAATGATATTCGGATTATTAGTTATTGTAGTACTTGCATTATTCTCGAAAAAATTATAAGATAATGGTTATATAAAAAAGGTCTGGTCACAAAGCCAGATCTTTTTTAATTCGTAATTTTTATATCTTTATCATATTTCGTAAAGGCTTTGTCCATTATTTTATGTTTCTTTATTCCATAATATAAAAACAATTTGAAGGATTTAGCCATATGCGATATGCTAAAATAGTAAGTATTGAAACCAAAATATAAAATAATATTTCAGTTGTTAATAAAGGTGAGAAAACATGAATATTAAAGGTGGACGAGCACTTTACAATGGAATAGCTTTTACCTCAAAAAATAATAAAGCAATAGGCGTTATTGATGAAAACGGAGAAAGTATAATAAAAATTCAAGAAAGAATCATTCATAAAAAAATATTGCCTAAAAAAATTGACAAGGCAATATCCAAACTGCCTTTTATAAGAGGTGTATATTTTCTGTTTGAAAACAAATATATGAGGATTATATTCGTTATTTCAATAATGCTGTCACTCTTATCCAATAGCAGTTTGGTAAGTGAAAATACTCACTTGATTCATTTACTTATTTTTTTTGAGGCTGTATTTTCAATAATAATATTGATCATTCTTATAAAACATTTTATTAAATATAAACATGTCATTGCCTTTCATGGTGCCGAACACAAAGTTGCAAACACATTATGGGACAAAAGGGAGCTAACCTTAAATGAAGTCAGAAAATCTAGTAGGATTTCTGAGCATTGTGGTTCTAATCTAGTCATATTCTGGATGGTTTGCCAGCTATTGCTGCTGCCCTTTAATTTTCCTGAGGTATTGGATATATTATTAGGATTTTCCATTGCTTACGAATTATTTAAAATAAAAAATGGTCATAAGAAACCCATTATTTCATTATTCTATAAAATCGGCGCATTCCTTCAAGAAAAAATAGTAACAAGAGAACCAAATGATAAACAGATAGAACTGGCTATATTAATCGTTCAGTCATTGCAAAAAGTTGAAAAATAATCTATCTTAATCATTCCATTATCATTAACAATAAATGATTCTTTAACTATGGTAAATGTACCTTATTCATAACCGGAAAGATCCAGTAAGTCTATCTTCTGAACAAGACCATCTGCATAACCAAGAATCATACTAATAGGATTTTTAAGCTCATGTGAAACATCTGAGATTTATACCAGTGTATATTGTTAGTGTGAAGTCTATGTGAAGCGTTACGACTTTTATTCGAATTTATAAAACTTCTTGTCATTAGATTTAAACTAATTGCAATTTTAAAACATATACTAATTTAAGGAGTATAAAGGAGGGTATTTATGTCTAAATTCAATAATCTTACAAAAAAAGTTGGCAAAATAAAAGATTCAGCTACAAACAAATCTAGCGAAATCATTGAAGCGACGAAAGCTAATATCAGCATTAGTAAAGAAAAAGATATGATTAAAAAGCTTTATTTGGAGATAGGTGAAAAAGTTTATGTGAACGGATCTACGAAAGATGTTAATGTACAAGAGCAAATTGCAAAAATAAAAAAACATGAAGCCAATATTGCTGAATTGGAATTGAAGATACCTAAGAATTAAGAAAATCAAAAAGGCCGTGCTGATGAATGCGCGGTCTTAGATTGCTATTTTCAATATTATATAGAATATTTTCAGGTTGACAACAATTAACAGCTATCCTTTGATGTAATGGGAATACATTGCTCTTATTTCTGATATATTGTCAAGTTTGCTCAGTGCATTGGATTCCATTTTGATTGTTATTGCAGCAATAAGACAATCAATAAGTATCATAGGGGAAGCCATAAAATGAAATTCGCTTATACCCCCTCTACAAGTATATAGGCTAATATCTGCCATATCATTCATATCAGAAATTAATAAGTCTGTGAATACGATCGTTTCATATCCAACTTTTTTCCCATAATCCAAAATCACATGTGTTTCTACCAGCTTTTTAGAAAATCCAAATACCATTACCACATCATTTTTATCAACATTGATAAGGTCTTCAAACAATTCTGAACCGCCTTTATCCATTAATTTAATATCCAGTCCGTATCTATTTAATCCATGTTTTAAAACTCTTGCAAGCCCGCTGGAAGGCCCTGGACCATAAACATATACGCTTTTAGCTTCTAATATTTTATGGACTGCTTTATTGAAAGATGCTTTAGAAATGTGCTCTAAAGTTCTTTTAATATTACTCATATGGAGCGAGAATACCGTATCAATTAAATTGGTGGCATCTACTTTATTGATAGCAGCCTTAACTTTGCCGGCAGGTGTTATATTTAATTCATTAATAGCGTGGGCTTTAAAATCTTTAAAATTTTTATATCCAATTTTCTTCCACAATCTTGATATGGTAGCCACACTGGTATTTAACTGTTTTGAAACCTCTGTTATTGACATATAAGGGATTGAGCTTTCATTTTTTATGATATAATCTACGATTCTCTTTTCCTTTTCCGATAAGTTGTCTGGGTTTATTTCTTTCATATGATTCACTCCATTAAAATTCTTCAGGATTGATATCTTGTACTTTACCTTTATTCTGCAGATAGTCAATAAAATCTCTAGGGCTGTTGTTAATAATAAGTTCTTCAGGCATATCAGCATTACGAATCCTCTTTATGGATTCATCGAAATTTCCAATAGCAAAGCATATATGTGCATCACTATTCATTATGATCTTTACTTCATATAATTTACATAATTCAATGACTTCAATGCAGGTCTGTTCGCCACCTGCTCTTGAATACAAAAATGAACTGTTATTGATTTCAATTAAGATATTATTGTCTTTCGCTTTCTTGACAATTTCTTCCGGATTAATAGGGAATTGTGGATTTCCAATATGCCCTAGAATATCTATATTTGGATTATCCATTACATTGAGATAGGCCTGTGTATTTTCTTCTCTTGTACCACATCTCATAGTAGGACCATGTGCACTTGCGATGATGATATCCATTTTTTTTTGAGTTTTTTCAGGTATATCTATTTGGCCCTTGTAGTCAATGATATTGGTTTCACATCCATACAGTACGGTTACGCCATATATTTTTCTCGGCATTACCTTGTAGTTATCAAAATAAGATACATGTGGACTACCATGTAAATTTGGTCCATGATCGGTAGTTCCCAATATTTTTAATCCAATTTCATTAGCATATCTTACATTTTCCAATAGGGAGCTATAAGCATGGCCGCTCATTACCGTATGTGTATGTACGTCAATAGGATATTTCATATAAAAACACTTCCATTCGTAATAGTCTGTAAATTATTTCATTCATTTTTTTTTGATTATACACAAAGATATGTAAATTTTCAACAATAAAATTACATATTAAGTAATTATGTAAAAAAATTTACATAAAATAACACAGGCTTAATTTTAATTTAACATGATATCTGATATTTGCCAAAACAAAGAACTTTCCGGGGGTTAATCCGGAAAGTTCTTTTCCAACTATATATTTTTACAACTATAGTTCTTTAACGTCAACATCTAAAGTGATATCTAATTTTGAAGCAATATCTAAGTAGTAATCGACTTGCTCAAAGGTTAACATATCTGAAGAGATAAGACCGCTTTGAGAGAATTGATCGTCTACAAACATTTTGGTAAATAATGCACCGCCTTGTCCGGTAAAATACATTTCACCGGTAAGTTTGGATTTTTCAAATGCTTCAACGCATCCAAGAGAGTTGACATAGGTTTCCACCATTACTTTTTTGCCATCTTTCATGCCGACAGCTTCAATGAGCATAGCACCGGTATCGGACTCAAGACCTTCATCTAAAATCTCTTGTATTTCAGATTCGTACTTTGGAGCAGGAGGTGTCATGGCTAATGTTATATCTAAAGGAACGATGGTAGTGCCATTGATATCAATCGGTTCCTTTGAAAGCATGCCCATTTTGTGTAATAGTTCAGCTGTCTCTACACCTGATCCGCCATACTTAAAGAAGATTTCTTTAGCACCTAAAAAGAATTCTTCGGCGTTGATGCCCATTTGAACCGGTTCTTCGTGAGCATGCTCAACCAATCGAATGGTCTCATCTATTCCTTTAAATTTTTTCATGACCGGCAATCCGAATGATTCTGTTTCTGTGATCTTACCGTTTGTAAAGCAATAGGGAACATCATACATATCTTGAAATGCTGTTTCCGGAGACCACCAGAAAGGTAAGAAGCGTTTTGCTTTTACACCTTCATACACGTACATATAAATGCTGTCGCAAGAATCCAAATAACGCATAGCATTTCTTGCAGCTACACAAATTACCCCTGGAGCAGAACCTGTACAGATCAATGCGGTTTTTCCAATTTCCTTAAAGCGATGATTCATTTCCCCTTTAAGGAGATGCCTCATTAATTCCGGCCAAGGTTCGCTGCTGCCTTCTATGTCCGTTGCTGCAAAGTCTTGATAGTTTGTTTCAGCTTTTAATGCAGCCTCCATGACATTTATTCCAAACTGAACCGGAAGCGCATTTACAATTAAATCTACACCTTGTGCAACTTCAACGATATCGTCTATTTTATTAGCATCTACTTGTACGCCTTTTCCTTTTTTAAGAATCTTCACTAATTCATCAACGGCTTTTTTATCATAATCAGCACAAATAATTTCTGATACATTTGCTTCTTCATCCATACGCTGCGCTACTGTAGAGCCTTGAGCACCTGTTCCTAAAATCAATATTTTTTTCATATTACCCTCCTAGAATAAATGGAAATATTCTCAATACTTAATCATGTATTTATCTTAATGGATATATTGAGTAAAAAAAATATTTTTATTGTTAACTTTTAGGTGCATTATTGTTCTTTTTATACTTAAAAAAATTATTTTAAAAAACAAAAAAGTCCTCTTGCCACAGCAAAATCATCCTGAGATGGAATATTAAGCTATTGGGCTATTTTTTTAAAGATTATGAGCTCAATACCAAAGTCATTAATTTGGCTATGAAGTTCCACATAACTTGAGTGAATGGTTTCAAAGCTGATACTTGGAACGGTTGCCATATTCATTAGTAGGCTGTCTTCATCTGTCATATTGGCAGGGCAGTCCATATTAATCCAATTTTGGTAAATGTAATTCTCTTTGTTGTTGTTTTTATATCGGATGATGTTGTATTTACCTTTTAGATTATTGACCCGAATTAAAAATTCATTTTTACGATTGGAAAGAGAAGCAATGTGCTTCTCCGGCCGTCTATTACCATTTTCGTGATAAAAATTAATGCCGGTCCGGTTTAAGGATTTTCCGAATATTAGAATCTGAATATCATCTCCGTCTTTGGTTGCAATATGATGATCTCCTTTTATTAATAATGTCTTACCCAGTTTTGAAAGAAGATAGTAGGCATAAAATGAAGGTTTCTTCAGCCCGTTTACTGTCATGATGCCTTTTCCACCATGAAAAATAGGTTGACCATTATAGCTGTCTCCAATCATATTTAAGAAAATAGGATTGGAGCTGTTACGGTTTAAGATATTGTGTATGATGAGAGGTACAATGTATTCTGTATCATTTAAAATATTATTACGATTTAAAATATCCAAATGAACATGCTCTGTTAGAATTTCTGCATTAACAATCTTTCTCAACATTCTTGAAAAAGCCTGTATGTCATCAACACTTGCATTTTTATAAAGGAGGCGATACTTCCACTTTTTTATTATTTGAGGACTATAATTGGTTTTTATAAACTGTTTGATATTGGTTAGTTTTTGCTCTATTTCAATTTTGGGAGGATATTCTATATAGAAATAAGGCTTAATATTTAAAGTCATTAAAAAATCTAAAAATTGTTTTAGTAAAAAATAGTCATGAGAATCATTATAAATATTTCTGGTAAATATATCAGGTAAGCCCAGATATTCAAAAGAAATGGATTTAGCAGTTTCTTTTAATTGTGAATGGAAATTAACATCAAATCCCTGCCTGATATCTTCTATATAAAAACCAAGGACGTCTTTAACCAATAGCTTTTCGATTCCCTTTTTAGGATGAATTTCTATTATCTCTCGCTCATTCAATGGTTGATTAAAACGATTGGTTGTTTCACTTTCCAGATATTTTGTTATTTCTTTTAACGCCTCTTGGAAATCATAATGGATATATTTTTTCTTTCCTAAATGTAAGCTGTCTTCATACCACAATTTACGATATTCATTGGGCTTACAGTGATACCATTTTTTAAAGTATTTATTTAAATATTTAGCGCTGGAAAAACCGCACTCTAAAGCAATTTCTGTAATGGTTTTGTCTGTAGATAACAGCAATATTTCTGCATATCCAACTCTTACAAAATTTAAAAACTCTTGAAAGCTTAGTCCGGTGGTATTTTTTATCATGTGAGAAACATAATAAGTGCTCAGATATTCATGTTCTGCAATATCATTAAGCGTTATTTTATGATGATAATGATTGTATATATACATGATAATTCTATATATTCGATCAAAATTCAATTTGTTCTGTTGTGATTTTTCATTGTATTTAAACTCGTTGTCCTCAATAAAAAAATATTGAAAATCATTAATGAGCAGTAAAACAAATGCGTCTACCAGCTCTTTTATCTTGTCTTTGTATCCACTGTTTTTTTCATAGGCTTCAAACATTATTCTGACAATATATTTTCTGAGTTGATCTACTTTTTTTTCAATGTTGGTTTTTATAAAAATAGAGTCGCTGACAAAAGATTCGCAGGCAAAGATCATAAAATCAATATAAGGATATTGTTTTTCATATTGAAGTAAGTCAACATGTATGAATAACAATAAATTATCTTCTTCGGTTCTATAAATGCTATGCAAATCTTCAGAATCAATGATAATCAAGTCGCCCTTTTTCTTTCGTGATGTCAAATAACCAATTTTAATATCTACAGACCCTTTTAATACCAAGATGATTTCCAGATCTTTGTGGAAGTGAAAATATTCTTTTTCAACACTTTTAATAAATACATTTATAGGCAGCCCGTCTAAATGTTGAGTTTGTTCTCGCAGCAAAATTTTCGACCTCCTTTTGATGACCGTTTTTATATCAATATTTATCAAGTACTTCTATATAACTAACTTATATAGTTCATTATAGCTGGTTTCTAGTATTTTATCCATATAGAAGGGTACATCTTTTAATACTTAAAACGTAATATTAATATAGTTACTATGTCATCATATGACATTAAAAATCACCCTTTCTTTACAAGCGTATAATAAAAGGGTGATGGGTAGTATTGTAAAAAACGGAACTAAGTATTAAATCGTGCAATAAATTGTTTTGGCGTCTTTCCCGAATAATCTTTGAATTCCTTAATAAGATGGGCCTGATCAAAATATCCGTTGTCTATTGCAATATCTATATGTTTATAATTAGGAAGCTGTAAAAGAGACTTATAAGTATTTTGAAATCTTATTATTTTACTGAGTTCTTTTGGAGTAATTCCAAGCTGATCCTTAAAAAGCTTTCTTATATACCTATTACTGAGTAAAAGCTCGTCTGATAGGTCTTCTGTCTTTATTTTTCCTTTAGATTTTAAAATTTTGTGAATGGCATTTAATAAATTGTGGTTGACATTGAATTCATTTTTCAGTAGTTGTTTTTCTAGATACCTTTCTATAACCATAATTCGATCTGAAAAAGAAGAAGCAGAAAATAATTGCGCTTCTATTTCAAAAAACTCTTTTTCCATAATTCTATTAAAACGAATGGGACCTTTATATATTTCTTCAAAAGGGAGTTTGAAAAATCTATTAATCTGACCTGGTAAGAACCGTATGCCAAATATATCCGGTGATGATAAAAAATGTTCTTTAAATGCTTTTTGGGAAAATCCTGCTATATAAACATAATGAGATACATTTTTATTAAACATCAAGCTTACACAGCCATTTGGTATGATTTCAACATCAAATGATTGTGTCAACTCACTGCTGGAATTGAGCTGCCAATAGCTGTAGATATATTGCTTTAGATGACTATGAGGAAAAATTTCTATAAAATTCAAATTTAAACTTTGATAGTCTTCGATAATACTTCTCATAGGTGTATACAAATCCCTCAAACCATCACCTCCTGTCGGTTCTATTTCTTAAATAATACCACAGAGTTTGGGATGATACTATATGATCTCCGAAAGCACATTGCCCATTGGTATTATGTTGTATAGATCATAGTATAAATCGGTATATTGTGGTATGATTTGTAGAGGGTGTTAACTAAGCATAATGTCTTAGATGACAGCAGGAGGGATGGTTAAGATGAAACATAAAGTTACAAAAAGACAATATAACAGCCGTATGTGTCTTGTCTGCGGCATGGAAAATGAATTGGGTTTAAAGACAAGGTTTTATGAGACAGAAAATGGAGAACTAGTAGGATTATTTATGCCTAAAGAAGAATTTCAAAGTTATCCAGAGAGACTTCATGGAGGCATATCCTCAGCCATTCTTGATGAAATTATTGGTCGTGCTGTTAATATAGAAGAACCAGATGTATGGGGTGTTACAGTTGAACTCAATCTCAAGTTCAAAAAGCCAGTACCATTAGATAAAGAAATTAAAGCCATTGGTCGGATAACAAAATCTAACAGAA
>JAKSCF010000148.1 GCA_022360735.1 Clostridia bacterium | reverse complement strand
CTCTTTCCATCCATTCTTTAATAGTTTCTCTTGCCCAATGGTTGGAAATATCACTAGGAATTGAAGCAAAAGATATACATAAGGAAGATGAAATAAGACATATTACTAATAGTATTGCTATTATTTTTCTCAATCACTTTACCTCCACATAAGTAAATTACTTTATATTGATATTTTGATAATTAATTTATTTATAAATTTATGTCATTAAAATTACTGATAAATATTTCTAAAAACATTGAAAAAGTTTTTACTAGTTTGGTCAAGGAATATTATACCATATTTTTCCTTTTACTTTCATCTATATTTCTTGTTGCATCTATTTTTTATATGCTGAATTGCTTCATTACATTTTGTTTGCTTTTGCTTTAGGTCATACCTCTTTAATTTTATATTTCTGTTAAATAAAAAAACGGACTATACCAAGTCCGTTTTTTTAATATTTTTATAAAATCTCAAGCTATTTTATCCTAATCATCCTTGCAGTTCTTATAATACCTCATATACCTGGCTTTATATTGAACGATTCTGGAAATCATATTGATAAATTGGTCAATTTCGTAAGTATTATTGTATAAACCAAAACTGATTCTTACCATTCCCGGCAATGCAACTTGTGGATTATCGCAGTAATATTGTATCTCAGCGCTTTGTAATCCCAATAATTTAACAACATATTGGTGGGAACAGAATAATCCATTTCTAACTGCTACACCTGCTTCTTTGGAAAGAATCTGAGCTGTCATATAGTGTTCCATTCCTTCTATATTAAAAGATAGAACACCTACCCTGCTGCTCTTTTCATCATAGCCGTATAATTTTATTCCATGAATCCCTTTTAGCTTTCTTGCCGTATAGCGAAGAAGACCGTTTTCGTATTCATGAATGGCTTTCATTCCTGTGTTTTTAAGGGTTTGAATAGCTGTTGTTAAAGCCTTCACTCCCATAATATTAGGCGTACCTGCCTCATCTTTTGAAGGGGTATCCTCCCATTGAATAAATCCATGACATGCAAACCGAACAGCCCCTCCACCGTGATAAATAGGCTTGCCTTTTCCCAAGTCTTCTTTGGGTCCAATAAGAGCACCCATACCAAAAGGTGCATACATCTTGTGGGCTGAAAAAACAAGATAATCAATATGTTCATCATGAAAATGCGGTTTGATATCTATTTCTATATGAGGCATAAGCTGAGCGGCATCTACTAAGATTTTTGCGCCATATTGATGCGCTATGGATGCAATTTTGTGAATAGGATTGATGATGCCTGTTACATTGGATGCACCGGCTACTGCTACCAGCTTAATTTTACCCTTATAACGGATTAATTTTGATTCTAAATCATCTAAAGAAAGCTGTCCTTTCTCATTAACCTGCACATAATCTGTTTTAAATTTATCTCGCCAAGGCAAATCGTTGGCAAGATGCTCCATTTCAGTAGACAGAATAACTTGATCCGGGTCTTGTTGATATAACTGATAAGATAACATATTAATGGACTCAGTAGCATTTTTCGTAAAAATCACTACATCGTTGTTACTGTCTCCTTTGACATGTTCTAAAATGACTTCCCTGCCCTCTTCATATATTTTTGATGAATATTTTGACTTATATCCTTTTCCTCGGTGAATGGAAGAATACCAGGGTGCATAATTAACAACATCATTCATAACAGAAGTGAAAGGTGGTGTTGTAGCTGCATTGTCAAAATTGACGGCGGTTACATATTGTCCATTTGCAAGTGGCACTTTTGTATTTACACCTGTTACCAAACTTCTAAGAAATACACTTAAATCCTTGTTGTTCATAAGATTCCAACTCCCTTAATTAATACGTAATTGGATTCATAATATGCAATTTTACTATTACTTACTATTATATTATTATGACCAAATAAACTCTCCTAAATTAAACCAAAATATATTTTTTTAAAATACATTTGGGACTTAGGACTTTAAATGTATTTCTTTAAACATTATGGATATATGTATTGATTCTCGGGAGCTTTAATGCTATCGACTTGAGTCACTCTAATTATCGGAACATTTTCTTCTTGATTTATATATTCATTAAAATATAGGGTTGTATCCATTGTACCCGTTACTTTAATCCACTCATTATCCTGAAGTTTACCACCTTCATCCCATTCACATAACAATCCGGCAATTTGGGTATCAGCAGCACAACAGCTCATTAATAATCTAGATATGACAAATCGATTTATATCAAAATCTGATTCTCTATATACAAAGCCACATAATTCAACCTCTTTGCCAATCATAGAATCTAAATCACTATACGCATTCACTAAAGTATCTTTAAATGCTTCAGCATCCGCATTGTCGTATATGTCTATATTTTCATTATTGGTATCCGTGTCAAGTTGAACACAGTTTTCATTATTTTGAATCCTGACTTCTTCTTTGCTGTTTAAGCTATTGTTAGCGATATTTGCGCCTTTATTAGATACCACTTGAGCACTTAAACTATCAGGGTTGACTGCAAAAGCCAAAAACAAGGGAACTATAAATATTATATATCCAAATTTTACTTTTTTTATTTTGTTAGAAGTCAATATTCTTCTAATTTGAAATATCCCTAACAATACAAAAACAAAAAAAGAAAACCATACATATTTAAACATTTTAGGGTGTATGTATAGGTTTATTTTTCTTGTATCAAACAGCTCATAAATAAAATATGCAAAGGAGACAAGGATTATAAACCACAATAATTCATTGATATTAAATCGTTTCATTTAATTACCTCTTATATGACTATAACATTAACCAGCATAGCCATCATAAAACATACGGAAGTTATAATCATTATTAATTTTATTACAAATTTTATTTTAAATGCCCCACTTAACATCAAAGTATTTTTTATATCTATCATGGGACCAAATATTAAAAATCCTACTATGGAACCGGTGGTAAATTGTCCAACAAATGTTTTGGCTATAAATGCATCAGCTTCGGAACATAATGAAAGTACATAGGCTAAAGTCATCATAACTATAGTTGAAGATACTTTTTCCTGTCCGATGGATAAAATAAAGCTTCTGGATATAAAGGTTTGCATTACCGCAGATAAAAAAGCACCGATGATTAAAAATCTGCCGACTTCATATAACTCAATACTGGTATGCTCAATGATTTCAAATATCTTAGGAAAAATTGTCCTTTTTTTGATGCTTACGGAATTGTGGCTATGTCCACAACTTTGATGACCACAGTCATGATCATGTTTATGGCTGCATCCACATTCAATATGCTCATACAAGGAATTGCTTTTTAATGGGTTATTTTTATATTGTAAAATACCAATGATATGACCTATTAATATGGCACTCACTAACCCTAAACCACCTCTTAAAAACACCATGTAAGTTTGATCAGAAAATGCATAATACGTGGAAGCCAGCACAACTGGATTTACGATAGGAACTGCAAGCATAAAAGTGACAGCAATATAAAGAGGCACTCCTTTTTGGATCAGCCTTCTCATTATAGGTATTATTGCACATTCACATACCGGAAAAACAATCCCCATTAAAGAAGCAGCAATAAGTCCTACAAACCGATTTTGGGGCAGGATTTTAGCTATGGTTCTTTCTGAAACAAATATTTGAATGATTGATGAGATAAAAGTGCCGATCATAACAAAAGGTATGGCTTCTAATATTATACTTAAAAATATGATGGTGAATCCTTCCAGATATTCTTTTTGAATATCGGAAAATTCATACCCTTTAAAGTTAATATGATGGAATAGTAAGGTTATGATTAAAATACTT
>JAKSCF010000036.1 GCA_022360735.1 Clostridia bacterium | reverse complement strand
TTATGAATACTTTTGTATATTATAAAAACATAATACATTTGTCAAGACCCGAAATATTTTGAGTTTCTCCATTTTTTTAATCACGTATAAAAATCAGAATTTAATTACGTATGCGCTGTTTGTACCAAACTTACGTAATTAAATTCTGATTTTTATACGTGATTAAAAAAATGGAGAAACTCAAAATATTTCGGGTCTTGACAAATGTATTATGTTTTTATAATATACAAAAGTATTCATAAGAATATTGTCACAAGCATCTTAGTGAAGCTAATCGTCGCCTATGTCGCGTTGGTGGAGCTTTGAGAACATATAGTAGATTATTTGTGGTAGTGCGATTAAAGCGGACGAGAGGGCGAAGCTCTGTTCAGATAGAAAATCTGCTATATGATAGTGACAATACTTATGTAGAATCAAAGAAAAGGCAGTAATAATATGTAATAAGTTAAGGTCTGGTTGAGTTAATTCAATTTTTATAAATATTTCAAAAGTTTCAGTTTTATAAATTAGTAATACTGGTTGTGATATGTTACCGTAAGAAAGCTTTTTTTGGTAATATATCATTTTTTATTGTGTTAACATATTGTTAGAGAGTTAAAAAGATTTGATATGTAAACAAATTCTTATAAAGATTAAACATGAATTTTATGACTAAGGGGGTGCAAGAGTAAAATGATTAAGGTGAAATCTATTAAGTTCAACGTAATTTCTCTAGTATACTATGTATTTAGGTGCAATGTTTTTGTTTTTACATTATGGATGTTAATATTAATTGCTAGTGGCTTAGTTATTCCACTTAATATTTTATTTAAGCAACAATTTATTGATAGTTCAATAAACGCATATAATAATAAATTGCCATTTATGTCGATTCAGCCTTATTTAATACCTATTATTCTGGTATACTTGTTTAATTTTCTGAAAGATCCGTTGAAGGAACTATTTTATAAAAGGATATACCTAAAAATACGTGCAAACTTGTTGCTGGAAATGAATAAAAAGAAATCTAAATTGAACTATGAATATATAGAAAATAGTGATGCAAGTGACCTAATTGACAGGGTAATGACTGAACCTGAGAAAAGAGTATTAGAATTTTGTCAGAGAATATTTTTATTAATTGCAGGCCTTATAAACATAAGCGGTACAGTTGTTATTATATTTAAAGCGGGTTTGTGGATTGGTGTTTTCTTACTAATTGTTGCCTTACCTTCTTATTATTTAGCGTATAAAGGCGGTATAAAGGAATATAAATCTATTGAGGACATATCGGACATAAAGCGAAAAAGTGATTATTTAGCCGGTATTCCGCTGCAAAGGGAAAGTGCGCACGAGAGAAAAATGTTTGGATTTACGGATTACATAAATAATTTGTGGGAAGAAAATGTGACAACATATAAAACGAAGCTTTTAGATATGCAGCTTAAAGTTCAGCTTATGATAACCACTAGTGGTATTGCATCAAATGTATTCATGGGTTTAGTTTTTTTGCTATTTTTATTACCACTAAAAAACGATGTCATAACAATAGGATATTATGTTTCTGTAACGACTTCATTAATAACATTGAACAGATATGTTTCTAATAATATGGTAAAAACAATAAAAAGCTTAATACTCGATAAAAAGTATTTTTCTGAGGTTAATAAATTCTATGCAATGGATGAAACGGCAGGAGTATTCAATTTGAATGCAAATCCGGAATCATTTGAGTCCATTGAATTTAAGGATGTATTTTTTAAATATCCTGGAACGGAAGATTACGTACTTAAGGGCTTTAGTGTAAAAATTAAAAATGGTCTACATTATGCAACTGTAGGTTCAAATGGTGCCGGAAAAACTACGCTGATCAAGTTAATGTTGGGATTATACAAGATTAACGCAGGGGATATACTTTTTAACGGTATATCTATAAACGATTTATCGCAAAGTGAAATTAATGGTTACTTCTCCGTCATTTACCAGGACTATGCAAAGTACTTTATTTCTATTAGAGATAATATAGCTTTAGGCAATATTGAAAATTACCATAACAATGAAAAAATTATAGAAGCTTCAAAAGTATGTAGTACAAATATTTTTGTAGAGAATATGAAAGATAAATATGAAACTATTCTTGGTAAGATATATAGTGAAGGAATTGACATAAGTGGAGGCCAATGGCAAAAATTGGCTATAGCGAGGTCGTTTATGTCACCATCGCCTGTTAAGATATTGGATGAACCTACAGCTGCTTTAGACCCTATATCTGAAAGTAGATTATATAACGAATATTCCAACTTATCTAAAAATAAAACTACGGTATTTATCACTCATCGTCTTGCTTCCACAAAACTGGCTGACAAGATTATTGTGGTTGATGATGGAAAAGTTGTTGAATCAGGTAATCATGAGGAATTGGTGGCTGCGGATGGATTTTATGCAAGGATGTTCAATTCACAAAAGAAATGGTTTAGTGAGGAGGAAAGTGCTGATGAGCAGTAATAGATGCAAGAGGAAGTACAATTTCTTCCACATTTTAATCAGAACAATCGGAATATTTATTAAAGTAAACCCTAGACATTTCATGCTTTTTTTATTTGCAAATATTGTTGCAGGCTTGATTCAGCCGTCTTTACTGTTTGTTCAGCAGAATATATTCGATAATGCCCTAAAATACTCAAATAATATAGTGGGGATTAGTTATATTATAACCTTTGTAGTTATTTATATTGTATTACGAATATTAATCCATTATATTGATAGTTTGGATGATATTTTGCAATCATATGCATATATTGGCTGTGAAGCCGCAATGACAAAAAATATGAATAATAACGTTGCTTATTTAAAATTGGATAATTTTGAAGATGAAGAGCTTTTTAAACAAATCTTAAAGTCAAAAAATGCAATTGGTACAACAGCTAGGACTCAGTTTCATATAATGAGTGGTATTATATACCAGGCGATTACATTAACAGGATATCTGGGGTATTTATTAGCAGTAAAGCCAACATTGCTTTTAATGGCCGTTTTAATGTGTGTGCCTATATCCTTATCCTTTTTTATAAAAGGCAAGTACTATCATGAATTACAAAATGCGAATGCATCTTTTATTAGAAGGACTAGATATTTCGCCTCTTGCATGAATGGTAAAGAATATTTTAAAGAGACAAGGACCTTAGGTGTTCTACAATATTTTTATAATTTGTTAAAAGACAGTATAGAGGAATTAAATAACAATGAAAGGAAAACATCGAAAAAGATATTTATTATTAATCTTTTTCTGGCACTTGCTTCTTTCTTAAGCATTGGAGGCGTATTTTTTTTAGCAGCTTATTACCTATTTATTGGAGAAATAGCTGTTGGCGCATTTGCTTCTGTGTTGGTTGCAATAGATGACCTGTATTTTTATATATACGGTACGTTTTATATTATAGGTAATGCCATAAAAAACGCACCACAGTCTAGGTTCTACTTTGAGTTTATTGATAATATTAAGGGTCCTGAAGGTATAGTTAAAGATATAGAGATTAGGGATAAAATTGAGTTGAAAAATATCTCTTATTCATATCCTTCTAGTGATAAACTAGTGATCTCCGGTGTAAGCCTTAACCTGAAAAAGGGTGAAAAAATCGCTATTGTAGGTAAAAACGGTGCTGGTAAAACAACGTTGGTCAAGCTTATATGTGGCCTGTATTTAAGTAATTCCGGGAAGGTTTTATATGATGATATAGATATAAAAACTGTTAATGAAAGCTGTCTATACACTAGGTTTTCGGCTGTTTTCCAGGACTTTGGGAAATATATGCTAACTCTAAGACAGAATATAGCCTTAAGTGATTATAAAAATATAGATAACAACAATAAAATGGAGCATGCAATAAGAAACTCGAATTTTAATTTAGATTATGCCGGCAAAATATTAGATACTACCATAGGAAGAGAATACGGCGGAATTGAACTAAGTGGCGGGGAATGGCAAAGAGTTGCAATCGCAAGAGGATTCTTCAGGGAACATGATGTTATAGTTCTTGATGAGCCCACATCGGCAATAGATCCCATAATTGAAAATGAAATGTATGAAAAATTCGTTGAGATTATCAAAGATAAAACCGCTATTATTGTTACACACAGATTGGGTTCTGCAAAAATTGCTGACAGAATTATCGTCATGGATTCTGGTAAGATTGTTGAAGAGGGAACTCATGAACAGCTTATATATGAAAATGGATTATATGCAGAAATGTATAAATCACAGTCTGATTGGTACCAGCGGTAAGTATAGTAAAATCATACAAAATATTCGGCATACATTAATCAGTATCCACCGGTAATAAACAGCTTAATCACTACAAATTTACCTTTCGATAATTTCTGCTAATGAAAGGTATTTACCCTGGTTTTACAGCAACTTTGTTTAATTATACTGTGATAGGCGATACCATTAACGGACGAAATATAAATCTTGATTTGCATATTAATGGATTTGACAAAGTTATTTCTTAACAATAACATTCCATTTTGTATACGGGAATGGATTATCTGAATAAAGAATTTTTTCATCTATGTAGGTGACAACAATATCTGCCAAGCTGACAATTTTCCATTTTTTAAATAAGTCTCTTATTCCTTTTTCATCAAAATAATGGTGAGGTACTCCTGTTTCAGGGCCATCTTCCCTGACAAAGGTGTTTTTCTCTATTTCTTTTCCCCTGAGGTCAGGTCTACCTGATTTTGTATTAAGCAATGATACCATGAACATTCCCCCTTCACAAAGACTTTCATATACATTGTCTACAGCTTTATTAATATTACTTAGGGTATTGTGGTATAAAGCATCCCAGGATACGGCCCCATGAAAACCCAAGCCTGTATATGGATTATCAGTCATATCTGCTACCTTAAGCGTTGCCCTTAATCCATTACTTTCAAGCCATTTCTGAGTGTGATTAATGCCATTTTCAGAAATATCACTTCCATATGCATGATGCCCCATCTGGGATAATAGCACAGTATGCCTTCCTGCACCACAGCAAAAATCCCATATTGATAATGGCCTGTCAGGGAATACTCCCTCAAGAACCTTTACAAACCTATACACCTCTGGTTGTGGTATGGCTGCTATAAACTTTTCATCTAAAAACAGTTCATTCCATGTTGCCATAACGTATTCCTCCTCTCTATATTTCCATTGAATAGTTTGGTATTTAAAGCTATTAGCAAATCTCATCCTCTTTTGCCCATCTATTATCAATGCTCATTTCCAAAATTCAAAAAAATGTTAACAGACTATATTATATCAAAAATATCTGGAAATATTAAATAAACAGTAATAAAAAACACACTTCGTGACTAAGAACAGGCTGTAGTCCTGCTTAAATTTGTATACTTAATTTTTTTAGATATGGATTGAAGAGTAATGATATTTTTTTGCAATTTATTATAGTAATTTTTTTATTCAGCAAAATAAAATTTATATGTTATATAAAAAATATATGTGGGTTATACTAAGATTTGGCGGCAGGTTAGCATAAGTTTTTACTCAGGGTTACTACATGCCTGTGTTCTTTTTTCCGCTAAACCACTATATAATACATGCAGCTCTAGTGGCTGCTTTTTAGTGTAGTTTTCCATAAATGTTGGAGCAGTCTTATCGTGGAATACTGTGGGTATTTGTTACGGTTAATTGTTCCATTACTACACAGACCTCATGTTTGATTTCTAGATTATTTCCGGTAATAGATTTTTGTCGATAAGTCTCTGCTTGGCTTAATTTTATATTTGTCAAGATATTTTACTAGCTTTATTCTCTATCTCCCTATCTTTTTAAGCAGAGGGATTTTTCTTTAAAAGAAAATGAGTTTCTGTCTCTCCATATTTTTCAAAGCCAAGCTTGTTATAGAGTTTTTGAGCAATTAAATTAACCTTTAATACTTTAAGCGTTATTTCTACTTCTGCCTTTTGAGCATTAGTAATTATATCTGAAAAGATTAAAGTTCCTATTCCTTTATTCTGATATTGTGGCAGTAATTGAAATTCATCTATAATAATTGATGTTTCATTTTTATTGAATGCAACAATTCCAACATTTTCATTTTCTACAACAATAATTTGGAATTCTGTAGTCTGGAAATACTCTTTGAAAAAATCTTTTTGAAAATTCTCATTCCAACCACCCCATGTTTTTGCTACATAATCTTTCATATTTGTCTTATTTAAATCATAAATAAATTTATAATCATCTGTTGTTGCCATTCTCAATTTATACATTTGTCCACCCTCTCAAAAAAGCTCACTTTACAATTTAAGCCAATTGATTCAAATACATTATATCAAATAATATGTTTATTGTCTTAAAAACAGCAAATAGAATTGATGAATACTTTATGTCCTTGGAGTGATGAAGCTTTTCAAAAAGCCAAGTCAGAAGATAAGCCTATCTTCCTGTCTATAGGCTATTCCACCTGCCATTGGTGGTATGTTCGCAATAGTAGACGATAATAATATCACTTAAATCTATTACATATCCGGATTCTCAAATATTCAATAAAGAGCATGTAAATAAAATGTCCAAAATATCATATAATATAATGTTTATATGCTCATGTATTGTTCTTAGCTTAAAATTGACGTTGGGCGTTTTCTTTCACTAAACCCCTGATTTGTGGTATACTATTATTAAAAGTGCGAAAGGCGAGTGCTAACAAATGGCAAGTAATGTTCAGAAGGTTTTGGAGCTTATTGACGCACTGACCTCGGATGAAAAAAGGTTGATATATAAGAAAATGACTGATGAAATCAACGGCAAGCTGCTTGACTTCCTTGATACTGTAAATGAGAGAGCTGAAAAGTTCCCTATTTCAATGGGTGAAATAACAAAAGAAGTTGAGGAAGTCAGGAGCAACAAATATGGAAAAATATAAGGTTGTAGTTGATACAAACATTTTTGTAAGCGCCTTCCTTCGGAAGCAAAAATGCTAAGCTGATTGTAAGGGATATATTTACGGGACAATATTCACTTATCCTATCCTGTTGCCACTGGTGCCAGTTTCACAAATGCATGCTGCTTAAAATAGCGTAACATTTACATGTTTCATAATACAATCTAAAGCATGAATAAGACATTAACATATTGTTAATGAGAGGAATGCTGTTTTTTTTGCTGACATTTTTTTATAATAAATCAATCTCCG
>JAKSCF010000455.1 GCA_022360735.1 Clostridia bacterium | reverse complement strand
TCAGGATGTGCTGTCGAATATGGAATAAAAACTGATATATAATCGTGTATTAGTGAGCATAGCCTCTAATTTGCACACAATAAAAAAAGCCCCTATGTATCAATTCAGATGTCAACAGACATAAAAACAATGCCCTTCGTGGGCATTTTTTTTATGGTGTTAAAGACATACTCGAATATCGGCTGTCGGGCCGCTCCGGTTACTTTTTTTATTTATTATTTAACAATTTCCATAATAAATTCTTCATAGTCAAATAGTTTTGGAAAAATATAGTTAAATAATTCTTATCTTCATTCGTATTTACTTCCTCTCTGTGATATTTTTGGATTGGTATTGTTATTGTAAATATAATTTTATTGTCTATGCACTTATAACTGGGTATTGCACCTATATGTAATAACTTCCTTTTAATATCTAGCTTAGATATGTGATTTTCAATCACTTTATGTTGAATTTCACTTACCTCTAAGATTTTTAATCTTAAAGCAACATTATTTGATTCTTTCTCGACTTGAAGGTCTATTCTTAAATTTTTATCAATGACTTCAATAAAGCTTCCTAGATACGACATTACTTTCGTGTAATCTATTTCGGCGAAAAATATATTTTCGTTTATGTGATAAGTAAACTTTTTTAAATCTTTTTTAAAAAATTCACAAGTTTTTTCTATTTGCTCAAGCCGCTGAATCTGTACTTCATCTAAAAATATCATGACATACTTTTGTAATTCCTCATGTGAGCTGTTCTCAAGGATGCCACGAATGAGCTGGTCTGGAGTTTTTTTCAATATATTCCTATATTCTTCATATTTAATGGTCCTTACTAAAAAAATAAAGAGTGCTGTAACTAAAAAAATACTGCTATAAGAAAACATTTGTAGATTTATTAAGAACCTTTCTTTTCCAATATCGTTTATTGTCTCGGACATTTTAACAGCAAAGTCTTGATAATCTAATTGAGTCGAATATATGTAATTGTATAGTTCTTCGAAGTTGTAATCATTTTGAGTATTTGTCTTTGCATACATATCTATATAATTCACACCGAACGTAACAGCTAAAATAATTGATAACAATAGAGTTGTGCATATTATTCTTTTGTCTGGAGAAAGACTTTTCCAATTTATTGTTATGTAGCTATCTTTAAGGGTAAAAGAAGTTCTTGATATTAAGAATAAAAGGAACAATTGTAATATCCTAACCGGCATAGAAAATATGATTTTATTTCCAAATAAGCTGAAATGTTCAATATTATTCATCAATAAAGTTATTAACGGCAATGTAAGCATTTCTAACATCATTATAGTAAATATTGATATACCGCCTCCAATAATACTTTGTCGCCAATTATAACGGTAAATAATTTTATAAGTTAATATGTAAATTACAGTAGAAAAAAACGTTGTGTAAATAATGCTATACAGGTTACTTCTAGCGTAAATAATTACCATAATTATCATTAAATTTGAGATAATTAATTTAATGTAGAAACTCTTGCATTTGAAGTTAATCCTTCCGTCAAGTAATGATATAATTGTTAGGATGGACAAAATCGTTTCGGGCACATACACAAAAAATACGTCGTTTAATTTTGTTACATCCATACCTAAGCTCCTCCAAAGCATTATATTTATAATGACTCACATTATTCAAAACATTTTCTTAATTTAATGTTAACATTAATTTTTCGACCTGAGAAGTAGAAAGCTTTCGACAAAATCATGTGTAAATCGATAATAATTTCCAATAGTACCATTGAGAGTAAAAAATAAGAACACTCCATAATGCGAGTGTTCTTATAATTTTATTAGAAAGATATTTTTAAGTTATTTACTTATTGACTAATACAAGACCACTAGGATAGTATAGTTCTTTCTCATTCAACCATTCACCTTCTGTAGTATATTTTACTATGCTGTCAAACGTTAATATGATAAGCTCTGTTTCATCTTCATTAAAGATCATTACAGGCTTGCAAAAATATCCATATAAATTAAGGTCATGCTCAAAGCTGTTAACAAAAGTCAGCCGTTTAGATACCGTATCAAAAGCAAACTGAGATATTCTGCCCCGTCCTAATACAAACAGAGTATCGCCGGCTTTATTAACTAAAATTGTACCTGAACCCATTACTTCTGCTTTACTTGCAACCCCAAAATAATCAGGACTTGAGGTATCCATTACAGCTATATCACTTTCATAATTTGCAAATAAAAAGTTGCCGCTTGGGTGAAAAGCTAACGGAGATGAACCACCATCAGCCTGCTGTCCGGTATACGTCAATTGTCCTTCATCATCTATATGGTATTTTTCTATTAAGTCGGTGAAAATATTACCACCATAAACATCTCCATTACCAGGATTTATTGCAAAGTCCCATATTGTCGCTTCAATTTTTTTTATTGTTTGGTTTTCTAAGCTATAAGTGTATAATTCACGCAACCAATGTTCATAACTATTCATGACAGCATACTTATTATTAGGAGTTATGGCACTGCAACGCACTGGTGAAGGTGTATAGGCAGTATGCGTAACCTCCGGAATATTCTTCGTTAGGTCTATCTGGAATATCTCTGTACCATACAAAGTTGTAACTACAGCAGTTGTTTTATCACTTGTAACTGCTAGCGTATTCAGTATATTTAACTGAGTTTCTAACTCGATACGCCCTTTTTCTACCAGTTGTTTAG
>JAKSCF010000457.1 GCA_022360735.1 Clostridia bacterium | reverse complement strand
CTTGCATTTATGCAAAAAAAATCTGTGAAAAAATGGGGATTGCTGCAATGATTGTTTCTTCTTTCTTAGAAGGGGAAAGCAAGGATGCAGGTGCCTTTTTTGCTTCAATAGCAAAAGAAATCCAAACCTATGGGAATCCTATCCAGCCACCTTGTGTACTGTTAAGCTCTGGAGAGACTACTACAAAAATTTTGGATAACAGTGAGATTACGGGTCATGGAGGACCAGGACAAGAGTTAACGGTGGGCTTTGCCATAGCAGCTGCCAATACTAAAGGCGCATGTATGTTTTCCATCGATTCGGAAGGAACAGACGGCACAACATCTGTTGCGGGAGGTATTACAGACTCCAAAAGCTATGGAGCTGCAATTGAGAAAAATGTTGATCTTTTTGCTGCGCTCCGGGGTCATGCTTGTTATGAAGCCTTAAATGAAATAGGGGATGCGGTATTTACCGGAAATACCGGAACAAACCTTTGTGATTTAAATATTCTTTATGTCCCTAATAAAAAATAATATTTTTTAATATGCATTTTGTTTATATGAATAACAGCTTATTTTAAATACTTTTTATTGAAAGGAATTTTACTTATGTTGGATAGAATAAAATCGGTTAAAGCAATGCAGATCATTGACTGTAAATGCCGTCCTGCAGTTTCCGTTGAAGTGACAACTGAAAGTGGAGCTGCCGGAAGAGGCAGTGCACCTACCGGGTCTTCCGTCGGTATGTACGAAGCTGTAGTGCTTAGGGATAATAATCCTAATGAATATAATGGTTTAAGTGTACACAAAGCGGTTGACAATGTAAATCATATTATTGCACCTGCTCTTATGGGTATGAATATTTCAGAACAACGGTCTATTGATCAAAAAATGATTTCATTAGATGGGACTCCAAATAAAAGAAACCTTGGTGGAAATGCTATTTACTCTGTTTCCATTGCTTGTTTTCGTGCTGCTGCGGCATCCGTCAATTTACCACTGTATAAATATATTGCAGGAGGAGATTTGATAACGGTTCCTATTCCCAGTTTTAATGTCATTAATGGGGGATGTTACAGAGAATTTACCCAATCATTTAATGAATTCATATTAATGCCATACAAAGCGAAGGATATTTATGAAGCGGTTGAAATAGGCGTCACTGTTTTCCAAGAACTAAGCAATGTGCTGGAAAATTATTTAGGAACAAAGCCTCAAATTGCAAGTTCTTACGGCTACGCAGCACCTTCTGAAGATCCGGAAGTTGTATTATCATTAATGCAGGAGGCTGTCAGCAAATGCGGCTATACTGAAAAAGTTGCTTTTGCACTGGATTGTGCATCAAGTGAAATGTATGATGCTGACACCAAAACTTATTTACTCAAAGGGAAAAGGGTAACATCCGATGAATTAATTGCTTATACGAAGACGTTAACAGAAAAATTTAACTTTGTTTTTATAGAGGATTTACTGGATGAAAATGATTGGGAAGGTTATAGTAAGGCAGTTAGAGAGTTAACCAGAACAATCATTTTAGGAGATGATTTAACCGTTACCAATATTGAATTTTTAAAAAAAGCTTTTGAAATGAAAGCGGTCCACGGATTTATTTTAAAACCCAATCAAGTGGGAACCATTACCGAGGCGCTTGATGCATATAATTTTGCTAAGGAACATCAAATGATTGCAGTGCCGTCCGGTCGTTCCGGTGGTGTGGTGGATGATGTAGTGATGGATCTTTCAACAGGCTTACACGTACCATTTCAAAAAAATGGAGCACCTCGTTCGGGTGAGCGGATTGAAAAGCTGAACTTCCTAATGAGGGCTTGTGATGCCAGTCCAAACTGTAAACTATCTGATATTACAGACTTGGTTAGATTTTAAAAATTAAAATAAGGAGGCAATTGTTCCTTTGAAGGAATAATTGCCCATGGCTTTAAAAAACTAAGAAGAGCTGAGGAAAATGGATATATGGTAGAGCAAAAGAGGGCAATTTGTCCCTCTTTTTTACGGATTGAATTCAAAAAATCATGATCTAATGCGTGGGTGCAAAATATTTTGAAGTCAATTTGAATTGT
>JAKSCF010000710.1 GCA_022360735.1 Clostridia bacterium | reverse complement strand
TGATATTCTTTTTGAATATCAGACAATGCATATTCTTTATAGTTAATATGATGGAATAGTAAGATTATGATTAAACTACTTAGTATTAAAATCATTACTTTTTCAAATTTAGTTATGGAATTCATACAATAAGTCTCCTAAAAATGGTTAATTCCTTTCTATGCCACCACTTTATTAAGCCTTTTAACAACTAAAGCAGTCGTAAAATATCCTATTATAGATAATATAATGATGGTGGCTCCTGAGGGGATATTATATTGGTAAGATACAAATAAGCCGCTAATACTAAAAGCAGTTCCCAATAAGCTGGATAGTACCATCATATTTTTCAGATTATAAGTGAACAATTTGGCTATAGCCGGTGGAATGGTTAATAATGCAATAACCAATATGATGCCTACAACTTTTATAAGTGTCACAATACTTAATGATATCAAAATAAATAAAATGTATTCAAGCTTTAAGGTGTTTACGCCTAATGTTTTCGTAAATTCTTCGTCAAACAAATAGGCTTTCCAATAATTAAATATATTCGTAATAAAGACAATTATAATACAGCTTAATATTAACATCATTTTTATATATAATGAAGAAACAGTAAGAATATCTCCAAATAGATACGAGGTCATGTCAGGAGGATATCCGGGGGTTAGTGCAATAAATAATATGCCCAATGCCATTCCAAAAGACCAAAACATACCTATCAGTGTATCTGAATGGGTATTTGTTTTTCTCCTTATGGTAGATATAGCTAAAGAAGCTAAAACAGAAAATACAAGACCTCCTATTATAGGCTCAATCCCTAATAAATATCCTAAACCAATTCCTCCAAATGATGTATGTGCTATTCCGCCACTCATATTAACCAATCGTTTTTGAGTGATAATGGTTCCTATTATACCGCATACAATACTCGCCAAGATAGCAGCTATACAAGCATTTTGAATAAATGTATACTGCAATAATGCTTTAATCATTTCCATACTCCTACATCACGAATTATCTGTTTTTTTGAAGTGAGTTCTACAGGGTAATTGACTGCCTTTTGAAAATTTTCATACTTTAACTTTGGATCATTTCCATAATCATCTAAAGTCTTGTTCACATATACAACCCTGTCTACATATAAAAATATATCTTCCATCTCATGAGTAACAATAAGTATCGTCTTATCTTCATTGAGTTGATTCAAAATTTTATAAATTTCTTTCTTGGATTCAGAATCTAAACTGGCTGTCGGTTCATCCAATAAAAGAATTTTAGGATCTGTCATTAAAGCCCTGGCTATAAGCACCTTTTGTAATTGTCCTCCTGATAATTGAGAAATCTGTCTATTTTTTAATTCTAAAATCCCCAGCATTTTCATAATTTCTTGTGCTTCTGTTTTGTCTTGGGCAGAATATCTTTGAAACAGGTTAATTTTGGGAGGTAATTTACCCATAAGGATTACTTCCAGAACATTAATAGGAAAGCTTCTATCAAAAAACGCAAATTGAGGAACATAGCCAATCGGCTCGTCCCTCTTAATAAAAATTGAACCTATTGTAGGCTTTAATTGCCTTAACATCACCTTTAGCAAGGTAGTCTTTCCCCCGCCATTGGGTCCTATTATGCCTAAAAACTCTTTACTTTTCACCTTTAAATTAATATTTTGGAGAACACATACGGAGCCGTAATCAACACTTAAGTCTTTTATCTCAATATCATACAATTGAAAATGCCTCCCTATTTTAAGATCTCTTTCAGCATATTCTTTGTGTCTCTTAAATTTTCAATATAGTTTTGAGCTAATGGTGCAACTTTCACTGTTGTGCCTTCAATTTCATTGGCTATGGTTTCGGCCTGTTGATTATCAAATTCTTCTTGATAAAAAACAAATTTAATATTTTCTTTTCTGGCAAAATCTATCA
The DNA here is from genome assembly GCA_022360735.1 of Clostridia bacterium. The sequence goes on along the minus strand of JAKSCF010000710.1, from coordinate 5,348 downwards.
CCTCTTGTACTTTTTTAGGTGTTGCTTTTTTGCCGTCGCTTTCTATCGTTACCATTTTTAATCCATAGTCATCAGCAAAATACCCAAAAGCCGGATGAAATATAATAAATGATTGACCTTCAAACTCGTTTAATTCAACTCTAATTTCGTTATCGACTTCATCAAGCTTAGCAATATATTCGGCAGCATTTTTTTCGTAAGTCGATTTGTTATTGGGATCTAGGTCCACTAATTCATTTTTTACGGCTTCAATCATCACTTTAACACGATTTGGTGAAAGCCAAATATGAGGATCTCTTTTGCTGTGTTGATGGTGGGTTTCTTCATGATCATGGTCTTCTTCATGGTTTTCTTCATGATCATGGTCTTCTTCATGGTTTTCTTCATGACCATGGTCTTCATCATGGTTTTCTTCATGATCATGGCATTCATCATGGTTTTCTTCATCACCACTGCATTCATGATCATGTTGATGCATTTCGTCTTTACCAAAATAACGATGTGGATAAACTTCTTCCACTATATCTGCCAAAGCAACGACCTTTATCTCTGAATTGAAATCTTCTACCTTAGACAAAATATTGGCTTCCTCAGTAGGAACCCCTATAGAAAAATAAACTTTTGACTCGCTTAATTTAGCCATTTGCTTCGGTGTTGGCTGATAATTTGCAGGACTATGTCCTGGTGGTATCATGGTGACAATATCTACTAAATCGCCGGATACTGCCTTGACAAAAGTTTCTTGTGGAATTATAGACACTGCTACTGTCATTTTACTTTCACTAACTGCATTCGCTTCTGTTTTATCTGTATTTTCAACTGTACAACTACTCATACTTATTATCGCTATCAACACCAATATGTAAATACATCCCTTTTTAAAAATCATTTTTCCCTCCTAATTGCAAATAGTTTGCATTATCAATTTTATTTTATCATATGCGCTTTCTTTGTCAATAATACTTTTTTTACATAATATATTTATTATTTTTGAATATTTGATGATGTTTTGTATGATAAAATAGATATGCCCCCAATATAAATCATGGAGTGAATAATATGAAATTAACTGATCTAATAGAAGTGATACAATCTAATGGTTATAAAGTGACTGAACAAAGAAAGGCCATATTACAAGTTCTGGATTTTAATCAAAAAACCCTGCTTTCAGTGGAAAGTTTATTTTATAAGGCACAAGAAATCTGTCAAAAAACTAATATGTCTACCGTATATAGAAATTTAGAAATTTTAGAGACATTAAATCTCATATATAAAATTGTTACGGATAATGGTGTGACATTATATAAACTCATATGTTTTGATGAACATCATCACCATATTATATGCAAAGGGTGCGGTAAAACTGAAGCCATCGAGTTTTGTCCACTAAATATTTTCATAAAAATATCAAAAGATAAAAATTATATCTTAACTGACCATAAACTTGAATTATATGGATATTGTTGCGACTGTCAGTCTTCTAAAGAAGAGTAAGGTGTTTTGTTGGCTTCTCAACAAATTGCGCTAAAACACCATTTTATTCTTTTTCTTTTCTATTTTTGTACGCTATAAATTTTCTTTTAATATCTTCATGATCATAAAAGAATTGATTCATAATTTCTATTTTTTTTAGGGTATTGTTATTAATATCATGTTCAATTAATTCCGTCTGATGTAGAATGTCTTCTCCTCCTAATAATTCAAGAAAAGCTTCAATGGTTTTGTGTCTATGGTATAAAAAAGATCCCATCATCTTACCATCATCTGTTAATAATATAATGCCATATTTTTTATAATTAACAAAGTTTAACAAAGCTAGCTTCTGTACCATCTTTGATGCTGAAGAAGCTCTTACGTTTAAAAGCTCAGCCAGCTTATTCACACGAATATATTCTTCCTCCAAGCTGTTTCTATAAATCATTTCCAGATAATCTTCCAATGCAGGTGTTAATAATTTTCTATCTTGATCCAAGAGTTGATAACCTCGAACCGTATGAAATTTTCTATTTGCCATCTCAATCACATCCTTTTTTTCTCTCTTTATACTTTTTCTTTTATTTTATGTATATTCATAACACTTTTTCTTTATTTTATATATATTCGTAACACTTTTAATTTATTTTACATATGTTAGTGTAGGGAAAAATTATTGCCCTAGACTACTGTTTACATTTATTTCTCGGAGGTTCATCGATAATGAATGAAAATATAAAACCTATTCCGTTAAATTTTTTACCTTTAGGAGAAAAAGCAAAAGTCAAGTGTCTGACTTCAGATGGTATTACAAGACGAAGAATGCTTGATCTTGGACTTATATCGGATACAGAAGTAGAGGCATTACAAAAAAGCCCTTCTGGAGATCCTATCGCCTATTTTATTAGAGGTGCTGTCATAGCTTTACGGTCGGAAGAAGCTAGTAAAATATTTGTGCAACTGTAAATTGATTTGGACGAGGCATAGCTATGCATCTCGTCCTATTATCTTTTAACACAAAATAATAAACAATAAAAATATACAAGGGGGAATGTTTCATTATGGGACTTACAAGCCAGTCAACTGGGGCATGTGTTTTGGAAACGGAGTTAAAAATTGCAAATCGTGGCTCTTTAGATGATAAAGTTGTTGCACTAGCCGGTAATCCAAATGTAGGAAAAAGTACAGTATTCAACAGCCTGACAGGTTTGAACCAGCATACAGGCAATTGGCCCGGTAAAACTGTCACCAATGCACAGGGAAAATGCTTACATAAAGATAAAAATTTTATTATGGTAGATATCCCGGGCACTTATTCACTGATGGCTAACTCAGTTGAAGAAGAGATCGCCAGAAATTTTATCTGTTTTGGTGAACCCGATGCCACCATCATTGTAACAGATGCAACCTGTTTAGAAAGAAATTTAAATCTAGTCCTTCAAACTATTGAAATCACTAATAATGTAGTCATGTGTGTTAACCTTATGGATGAAGCTAAAAGGAAAAAAATCGAAATCAATTTAAATCAGTTATCTAAGATATTAGGTATTCCTGTCATTGGAACCAGTGCCAATAAAGGAGAGGGGCTGGAAAGCTTAATGAGCACAGTACATGATGTGACTCATAAGAAAGTAGTGCCTACCCCAATGAAAATCCATTATGACAGCACTATAGAACACGCTATTAGTATTCTTGAACCTACTATAAAAACAGTAGTAGAAAATCAGCTGAATCCTCGTTGGGTAGCTTTAAGATTATTGGATAATGATACAACATTAATTGAAGCGTTCAATAAATACTTGAATTATGATATTACACAAATTGAACCTATTACTTCTAAATTAGAAGAAGCAAACGATTATCTTGAAAAAGCGGGTATAGATGAACAACTATTAAGAGACAAAATCGTATCACACTTAGTGTATACCGCTGAAGAAATTAATAATAAAGTTGTAACCTATAAAAGTGACCAATACAACGCTTTAGACCGAAAAATTGATAATGTACTCACATCAAGGATATTTGGTATTCCTATTATGATCGGTCTCTTAGGATTGGTCTTTTGGATTACGATTACCGGTGCTAACTATCCTTCCGGTGCATTAGCAAATATGTTCTTTACATTAGAAGATCATATCAGTTATTTCTTCTTAAATACAATCAATGCCCCTGGATGGGTTCATGGTATTTTGGTGTTAGGCGTTTACAGAACATTGGCTTGGGTCATCTCCGTTATGCTGCCGCCTATGGCTATATTCTTTCCTTTGTTTACACTCCTTGAAGATTTAGGGTATTTGCCAAGGATAGCTTTTAACTTAGATAATTTCTTTAAAAAGGCGTGCGCACATGGCAAGCAAGCATTAACCATGTGTATGGGATTCGGCTGCAATGCTGCAGGCGTTATTGGATGCAGAATTATCGACTCGCCCAGAGAGAGATTAATCGCTATTCTTACCAATAACTTTGTTCCATGTAACGGCAGATTCCCCACTCTTATTGCCATTATTACCATGTTTTTTGTTGGGATTGCCCCAGGACCTTTTAATTCTGTTCTTTCTACTTTAATTTTGACAGGTGTTATTGTTTTAGGAGTCGTCATGACTCTGTTAATATCAAGAGTTTTATCTAAAACTATTTTAAAAGGTTTACCGTCCTCTTTTACCTTAGAACTCCCTCCGTATCGTAAACCCCAAATCAAGCAAGTAATTATTCGTTCCATATTAGATAGAACTTTGTTCGTTTTAGGTCGTGCAGTAGTTGTTGCTGCCCCTGCCGGATTGATTATATGGATACTGGCCAATATTTATGTTGGCGACATAAGTATTCTCGCTCATTGTGCCAACTTTCTTGATCCATTTGCCTGGCTTATTGGTATGGACGGCTATATATTAATGGCTTTTATACTCGGCTTCCCGGCTAATGAAATTGTTGTACCTATTATGATCATGAGTTATATGGCAACCGGCAGCATGTTAGAATTAGAGAGCTTAGCTCAATTAAGAGAACTTTTAGTGGTTAATGGCTGGACTTGGCTTACCGGTATATGCGTTATGCTTTTTTCCTTAATGCATTTTCCGTGCGGTACAACGGTCTTAACCATTAGAAAAGAAACCCAAAGCTGGAAATGGGCATTGATATCATTTATTATTCCTACTGCAACAGGATTGCTAATTTGCTTCATAGTCGCCAACACAGTTCGTTTATTAGGATTGGTTTAAATCATTTATCTCAATGCATGGCAAATTAAAAGATGAGATAAGTTAAAGCAGGGTGATCACCCTGCTTTAATAATTTGTTCTTTTGCCCTGTTCGTTGTTGCCCGTAGATGTCTATGAGATTATTTGTATTTTTTCGACTTTTTATTATTCTGCTTTTTTTGAAGCAGGAAGAATTGTTTCAACTTCTGCATGTGGTCTAGGAATTACATGTACTGAAAGCAATTCGCCAACTCTCTGTGCAGCACCTGCACCAGCGTCTGTAGCGGCCTTAACGGCACCTACATCACCTCTTACCATAACCGTTACTAAACCACCGCCAACAAATTCCTTACCGATTAAAGTAACGTTGGCAGCCTTTACCATAGCATCTGCCGCTTCAATTGAACCAACTAATCCTTTTGTTTCAATCATTCCTAATGCATCATACTTCATTTTTAAATCCTCCTATAAATTAAAATTTATTTTTTCAACAAATATTATTGAACAATAGTAATTTTTGAAAATGCCCCTAAGCTCATGGCATTGGCTTCTTCAGTGTCGATATGACATTCTAGTTTAGAAGCATCATTGACTCTTACAGCTACATTGCCGTATATGCCACCACGTGCACCTTCAACATTGATACAAACAGTGTCTCCGTCTTTTACACCAAAATGC
>JAKSCF010000037.1 GCA_022360735.1 Clostridia bacterium | reverse complement strand
GCACGACCGAAAAGCCTTTTTCGACCCTGTCAGCCGTCAGTGTTTTAAAGTCACTGTTATAATCAAGCCTTTTGGTAAGGGCCATCCACCATGTGTCACCCAACCAGAAAAAGGGCCTATTATCCTCATGTTTAAACGTCTTTTTATCATCGGATACTTTGATCCTGCCGTGCATATACAGCGGATTATCACCTGTATATGGATCGATTCGGATTTCTGTCTTGACTCCGTGAAGTGAGCTATCGTTATGGTCTGAGCAAAAGGAAATCGCGGTGTATTCACCTGGTGTAGAGGAGGCAAATCTAAATCCCCATCTGTTGTCGCCCATGTAAAATGCAGGCACTTTGTATTCTTGATCGTTACCTGTTATGAATGCATACAGTTCAATCTCATTAAATGGATCCGCGTAATGCTTTGATGTCTTTAGCTGCCACTCAACCACTCTGTTGCATACGCCTTTTATCATCGCATACCTCGTTTTTCAAAAAGAATAACGTAAAACTAGCACACGTATTTTGTTATGTCAACAGTATATTTTTGCGCTAATTATAAAGAATTGCAGGCATAGATAATAGTTATCTGAGCCCTTATTTGACCATTAAGTTATTTCTGAAACCAGCAAAAATTAAAGTTTGCTGCTTGATAAAAATGATTGGAAGTGACAAAATGCAGACATGCCAGCAACCAAAGCATTAACCAAAGAAGTGAAAGGAGAATAACAAAAGAAGCATTACAGAAAGCCTAAAAGTAAGCAATTTAAGGTTTTAAAAGATCGTACTGTAATTTATTAGCTTATATTCTTTATATAACCTTTGTATATTGCTGTGGATATAATATACTTATTAATACTAAAGTGTACTGTCGCTATAAAGCAAGAAAGTGGATTCAAATGAAGCACAAACTATCAAGTGTCAAAAGACGCTCATTTTATTCATTTTATATGGCAATTATCATATTTTTAATATTGCCTATCAGTGTGATGCTCATTGCTTTTAGTGCTATTGTAAATAGTTTAGTCACCAAAGACTACATGTCTCTCAATAAAAATGCTATTGATAATATTACCCATACAATAGATACATACATCACCTCGCGGATCAATCTGGCGGATATGCTTTCTCTTAATAAGTCCTTAAAAACATTGGTAGCCAACGTAGATGAAAGCTTATATGAGACGGATGAAGCATGCAGAGAGCTGAGATATATATGTGCATCTGTACAAGGCTCTGACAGGATATTCGCCAATACTTTTATATGTATACCGGATAGGGATATGGTAATCTCAAATCAGGTGCAAAAGATCAGCATGGAGGATTTTTACCATAGATATCTAAGTTTCTCTGATATCAGTTCCATGCAATTTTATGATTCCATTCAGTCTTTAAATGCCAGTCAATATACTAAAGCCATGGTGTCCTCGTCTATCACTGAGGGACAAAATATGTTGATGCTCTATGCCCAGCCCATAGATTTAAACTATCTTTCCCATAAAGCTTATTTCATATCTTTTGTTAATATTGATGAATTGAGCAAATTGATCAGAAATTATTTCAAAGGAACGGTATACTATCAGATTTTCGACACCAATGGAAATGAACTTGCGGCATCTGACAGCTTGCCATGGGAAAAAGTCAATATCGTAGAAGAGCATTGGACACAAGAGTATGAGGGCATACAATACCATGCGTTCAATACGATCAGTAGAAAAGCAAAATTGAATTATATATTCTATGTTCCGGAGACTTCCGTACTAAGACAAATGAAGTCATTTAAGAGCATATGGGTCATTGTTTTAATATCATGTTTCATCGTTTGTGCTTTTATAGCATTTCTGCTAGCCAATCATTTGTACAATCCATTACAGAGATTGTTGTCACAGGCATTTCCAGAGGGTGTGTTATCAAACACTTTCAAAATCAGTGACGAGTATTCTTTGATATCTGAAGAGCTGAATAAGAGAAAGCTTTTAAACCAGAAGTTTAGAAAAGAAATACACAAGTATTATGAGTCCACAAAGTCATATGTTTTGCTTAGAATGCTTTCCCAGAGTGCAACCCTTTCACAGGAACAGCTTTATGAATACTCAGAAATATGTGAACTTCCGCCGGGTAATCGACTATATCAAGTGGTGGTCATAGACCATATCGATGCCCTGTCCATGATGCAGGATATCTATAACTGCTTTGCTGATTCAAAGACCAAACACGTATTGTTGTCTGCCCAGTTGTCAACGAATCGGATGGTTATTCTCATTTCTATCCCGCATGATGTGTTGGATTTTATCCCATTGCTTCCGGAAGCAATCATGAGCAGACTGAGAAATAATAACGTCAATATTGGTATTTCCCGTCTGCATAAAGGAATAGAAAATCTGCAGTATGGCTTGAGAGAAGCATTGACGGCATGCAAAAGCATCGAAAACACACCGGACTCCAACTTGGTGCACTATGGAGATTTATTAGCCAATGCAAAAATAGTGCATTATCCGATGGAGAAGGAAATCCAGATCATCACAGCCGTCAAATCGGGCTCGTATGCAGATGTTCAAAGGCATATTCAGGACATCAGGGATTATAATTTATCTATTCGTCCCATATTGCCTGAAATGGCAGCGTGCCTTTTGAATGACCTGATAGCGACTGCATTTAAAGCCTATAACAGTATTAAAACAGAACATCACGAGCTTATATCACAAAGTTTGGATATGATTAATAAATTGAACATGGAACATGAAGTCAATGATCAATTCTTTGATACTCTTTTGGTTCTTTACAGACAGTTATGCCAAATCGCCAGTGAATCATTGGACAACAAGAATCATGATATGATAGAAAATGTTATTCAATTTCTGGAGGCAAATTATAGTGACAGCAATCTATCATTAAGCGTCCTAGCCGATCACCTCAATGTATCCTATTATTTTCTGTCACATATTTTTAAAAACGAGACCAATAAAAACTTCTCCCAAATAATCAATGAGATACGCATTAAAAAATCCATGGAAATGCTGAAAAATACAAATGATACGGTGAAGGACATATCTCTGAAATGCGGATATACGAATTGGAGCACCTTTATCAATGCATTTAAAAAGACGGCAGGCTGCACACCGATACAGTACAGAAAAGATTCTCTTCGCAAAAAAATATAATCATCGCAAAAAATAATAATATTAAAAATCATTTCGTGCAAAAAATAATACTATAAGCAAAAAATACTGTGTTGTTCAATTAAATATCGTCATTTAATATCTTTTACATACGAATGTCACAATAAGTTTCACTATTGTGCAAATTTAGAATTGGAGGACAAGAAGTATGAAGGGAAGAAGAATTATCTTATTATGCGTATGCATTATTTTAATGCTTACCGTGGTTTTGGCAGCGTGTGATAAGAAAGAAGCAGCGCAAGACAACACACCTCAGCCGAATAAAGAGACGCAAAGTAAAGATACAGAAGCAGAAGAGACACCGGAGCCCGAAAGCATGTACCCTGAGACCTTAAAGATATTTTGTGCCATGTCAGAGCATATATCAAAAGGCGGAGCGACGGACTATAACGACAGCTATGTATTTCAGGAATTAGAGAAAATAACAGGCACAAGGGTGGAGTGGAATCATCCGGCAGCAGGAGCAGACTATGATATGGCGCTGAATCTGTTGATCACTTCCAATGATTTGCCTGACATACTAACAAAATGGGACTGGAAGGATGTGTCCGGAGGAATCGCGTCCTGGGTAGAAGATGAAGTCATTATTGATCTTACCGATTTAGTTGATGAAAACATGCCTAATTATATGTCAATTATCAACGACCTTCCCAATGCAAAAAGGGATCTGATGGTGGATGGAAAGCTCTATTTCATCAATGAACTTTCACATATGTCACCATGGCGTGGTCCTATCATCAGAGGTGACTGGCTAGAGAAACTCAATATGGACATTCCGGAAACCGTAGATGAGCTCTACGATGTATTGGTCGCTATTAGGGACGGGGACTTGAATGAAACCGGCAAACAAGACGTTTGGGCCATGTCGGGCCAGGAGTTTACAAATACGATGTTTGGCGTCGGCAATCTATTGTGGCCATTTGGTTCACACTATGATTTCATGCTCAAAGATGGCAAGATCGTCTATGGTCCAATGTTACCCGGATTTACGGAAGGCATGGAGTTTATCCACAAATTGTATTCAGAAGAGCTACTGGATCCGGATTACTCATCGCAGGACAGAAATGCATTGGACGGAAAGTTTATGAACAACTTGGTTGGATATGAGTTTGGTATACAGCCCTCAAAAATGAACAATGCTATGGCTGAGACAGAGTTTAAGGCTGTCGGTGTGCCGCAGCTCAAAAAAACACAAGACAGTCCGGCATATGGTTTTGGTAGCGAATACAATTCATACTATAATCTTATAGGTGCAGCTGTCACCACCGCCGCAGAAGACCCGGCAAAAGCCCTTGCATGGATGGACTATTTCTTTACCGAAGAAGGCACAATACTAGCAAACTATGGCATAGAGGATATTTCCTTCAAAATCGAAGACGGTAAAAAAGTACAGGATTTCACAAAAGCATTAGAGCTGAACAGTCATTTGGATGAATCAACAATCAAATACTTTTATACCCAGACGACCCATTCTACTATACCGATCAGACAGTCGCTTGACGCATATCTGACAGGTGCCAATCCATATAGCGCAGCTGCTATGAAGCTATGGAAAGAAACAACGGATACTTCACATATACTTCCACCATATTCATTGACCGATGATGAGAGCAAGCTAGTGAATGACAAGATGGTTGATATTGATACTTATATGGAAGTTGCATTTGACAAACTGGTCAATGGGCAGACACCTATTAGTGAAATTCCAGATATACAACAAAAGCTGGTTGATTTGGGTATCAATGAGATACTTGAAGTGCACCAAGCTGCCTATGACCGCTATCTCGGAAAATAAAAACATAACACCAATAGATAGATAGAAAGGTTCGCCTTTCTATCTATCATTGGATTACGATGAGCCATCTATTTTATGGATGGTCATATTTTGTGAGGCAAGGAAGGGTTATCATGCAGCTGACAGCATCAAAGACAAAAAAGGGATTTAGAAAAATCATGCGCCGGTACTGGATGTTATATCTTATGGTGCTTCCGGTAATGCTTTATTTTATATTGTTTAAATATCTTCCGATGTTTGGCATCGTCATGGCATTTCAGGATTTTAAGGTAACCCGCGGATTTTTTGAAAGTGAATGGGTTGGGTTTTCAAACTTTCTTTCGTTTTTCAATTCTATCTACTTCTGGACAGTGATACGAAATACATTATCAATTAGTTTATATGGTTTGATTTTTAGCTTTCCGGCTCCGATCATATTGGCGTTGATGCTCAATGAACTAAAAAACATGAGATTCAAAAAGGCTGTACAAACGATAACATATATGCCGCATTTCATATCATTGGTCATCATATGTGGATTGATAAGAGAATTCTTCTCAGGCGATGGATTGTTTAATGCAATCAATAATTTGCTGGGATTAGAAACGGTACACTATCTTAATGAGCCGAATTGGTTTTATCCAATATACATTGGATCATATATATGGCAGCATGTTGGTTGGAGCTCTATTATTTACCTTGCGGCGCTTTCTGCAATAGATGTGCAATTGTATGATGCGGCGACAATCGATGGTGCCGGAAGATTTCAAAAGATATGGCATGTCACGCTTCCCGGCCTATCTCCGACGATTACCATGCTGTTGATACTCAATATCGGCAGAATAATGTCGGTAGGTTTTGAAAAAATCATACTTCTATATTCACCTCTGGTCTATGAAAAGGCAGATGTTATCTCGACCTTTGTTT
>JAKSCF010000038.1 GCA_022360735.1 Clostridia bacterium | reverse complement strand
TTGGTAAAAATAAAACAAGCTGCTGCTCCCCAAAATACAGCTTTGATGGTTTTATTGAATCTGAATAAGTCCACACCCATAACTGCACCGGCTATCCAGCTCCCTACAACAACTGTTATAGCATTACCTAATCCTAATCCGCTAATTGTATTAGCTTCCGAAACAAATGCTTTGTAACCGCCGCCTTCATTTAACATGCCAAAGCCTACGAAAATAGCGATGGCTAAAATGATTGGAGCTACGGGCACCGCAATGGTTTCTATTGCTTTTATACCATAGAAAGCAGAAATCGTGAATACTAATCCAAAGACAACACTTGAAAGGAATATCTCTAAAGTGATAGGCGGAATGTTTTCAAACCCTACAGAAGCCGGGTTGAAAACAGTAATACCGGATGGATTGCCTATAAAAGAACCCCATATCTGTCCCACCATTCCAGTGATACTTGCAAACCATCCCAGGGTAAGCAAAGCCATGACGATCATAGGTATGCTAGCCCCTTTTTGTCCGTATGAATATCTACTGACCAAAGCTAAGCTCATACCTGTTCTTTGAGCCATAATACCTAATAAAGAAGTAATGATAAATAAGGTACCCATTCCCAAAATAACTGCCCAAACAGCGACACCGGGAGAGACACCGGGCTGTCCGCCAAAGCCGGCTAGAATACCTCCAACAAATAGACCTGTAACAACGTAACCAAATCCGACCCAAACAAGAATTTGTTTCCATGTTGGCCGTCTTTCAGATATGGGTACAGGGGTAAGCATATGCTCGTTATCTTGCCACTTTTCAATAGTTTTGTTTGCCATAAGTAACCTCCTATTCAATAAGAAATACTAATATGCCTTAATTATGAATACTTCATACTTTATTCCCTCCTTTACTTAGGTGGTAAAACACCATAACTTTATGAAGTATTTTTTAAAAGTTACAGCAAATAAAGGCACACTAATCATTTTATCAATCGATAAAGTCGAAGCTTGTCTAACCTTGAGTTGTAAATAAACTTTATATGAGATAACAAGGAATGCATTTTTTATTGACAGCAGGGAAATAGGGTGCTATAATTCTTTTAAGACATAATGATAATAATTATCATTATCAAACAAATGATGATTATAGTTAGAAAGGGGTGTCCATTATGTCATTGATCTAATTGGGATCATAGGGTACTGCCTAAAAGGAGAATAGGCAGTTTTATTTTAACAAGTTATTGATATTAATTATCAATATGGAGGGGTTAAATGTCGTACATATGCAGTGACAAAGAAATAAAAAGAATATTAAAGAAAAATGGATATAAACTGACACCTCAAAGGCAAGCGGTGATGGAGATTATAAAAAAATTCAATGGCAATCATTTGACCAGAGAAGAAATATATCTATTAGTTAAAGACATATTTCCTCAAATTGGTCTTGCAACGATTTACCGTACAATACAGATATTTGAAGATACAGGGATTATACAAAGTGTTTATTTAGATGATGGATGTTCACGATATCAGTTAGCCAATCCTGACGAAGAGCATGAGCATCATCATTTGATATGCCAAATGTGTGGGAACGTGATGGATATAAAAGAAGATTTATTAGAAAACCTGGAAATGCAAGTTTTGGCCAAGAAAGGTTTTAAAGTAATAGACCATCGTGTTATCTTATATGGGATTTGCAAAAACTGTAATGAGAAAATTTAACAATAATAAATGAAAGAAGGGCTAATATGATGAACTGGATATTGTTAGCGTTTACCATTATAGCATCTATAGCCATCATCCTAAAATCGATAGAATATATGAAAGACGGCAAAGTGTCGTGTCATCATGATAATAGCATGGATTGTGATAGTAAAGAAAAAGCAAAGAATAAAGGAGGTAGAAAAAGATGAGTATTGTTGTAGTTGGGGGCCATGAAAGAATGGAGCGAAAATATAAAGCTATTTGTTCGGAGTATGGACATCAAGCAAAGGTTTATACGCATATGCCGGCTAAATTTGAAAAAATTATGGGAACACCGGATGCTTTTGTCATGTTTACAAAAACAGTATCCCATAAGATGGTTAAAACAGCCATGAAAAAAGCAAAAAAAATGAATATCCCTGTGGTTTGGAGTCATAATAGCAGCAGCGTTTCACTTGAAAACTCTATAAAAGAACTGGAAAAGTTAAATCAAAACAAAAAGTAATTATGGAACTTTATTGTGGGGGATAAGATGCTGCAAATGATAAGAAAGGTGTTTCACGAAGATTATCATGATGTCATAGATTGTTTAGTAACAGCACTTGAAGCAAGGGATGATTATATAGCCGGACATTCGTCGCGAGTAGGTGATATGTCTTATGACATTGCAAGAGCCATAGGGCTTCGTGGAAAACAGTTATCCGATGTTCATATGGCGGCTCATCTTCATGATATTGGGAAGATAGGCATACCTGAAAGTATTTTAAATAAAAAGGGTAAACTGTCACCTTATGAATGGGCACAAATACAGCTGCACCCTGAAATAGGTTATAATATATTAAATAAATCAAAAGGTCTAAAAAAAATTGCATTAATGGTATTACACCATCATGAGAGATGGGATGGAAAAGGTTATCCCAGTGGCTTGAGAGCAGATAGGATTCCTTTTGGGTCAAGAATTATTGCGGTAGCGGATGCAGTAGATGCAATGGTTTCGGAAAGGCCGTATAGGAAAGCCATGACGTGGAAGGAATGTCAAATTGAAGTATCATTAAATAAATATATTCAGTTTGATCCTTACGTTGTTAAGATAATAGAAGAACATAAAGTCTGGGATTTATGGCGAGAAAGATATGGCAATGCTGAGAATATATCTAATTTTCATAAACTTTCAGATAAAATAAAAAGTTGCTAACCACATATACATAATATATACATATGTTGATACACACTAATCATTGGTTTAGTGTGTATCTTTTTATATAATAGGAAATATCGATTTTCTATTATATAAAAAGGGGGGAGTGCAGAGGGGATGCCCCTTTGCCGATTAAGGAGGGTGCTCAGACTGCGATAGCCACTTTTTATATATACTTTTTTGTATAACATTCTTTTACCATTGGACAATCTTAGATATAATGTAATAAGTAGTATGCTTAATAATGTTGTAGAACTGTTGGAGGATATATAATGGACAAAAAGAAGATGATGACTTTTATTGCTATATTTATAGTTGCTGTGAGTGGTTTTATATTTTGGAAAATGGTAGAGAATACAGGAACGGAAGAACCTGTTGATTTGAATAGCGTACCGTATTCAAGAGGAAAAGTTATAGAGGTGCTAACAGAACAAAACAGACAAACCACCTATTCCGGAGGAAGTTTTGAATTTCATGTCCAGATTGTAAAGACACATATTATAAAAGGGCCGCATAAAGGGGAGACTTTATTAGCGGAATACGAGCTGAACTACGGATTGGATGATCAATATAAATTTATTCAATTAGATGAAGGGGATGAAGTCTTATTATATCTGGAAGAAGACGAAAATGGTGAAGTGATTCATGCAGCTGTAGCTGAAATCGCACGGGATAAATATCTGTTTTATTTGGTTATAGGTTTTTTTGCAATGTTACTGTTAGTAGGTAGAATGAAAGGTCTGAAAGCTATATTATCCTTATTACTTACAGCCATTGGTGTTGTCAAAATATTGCTGCCTGCAATCTTGAAAGGGATGGACCCTGTTTTTATATCTGTTGGTGTTTGTGTCATAGTAATATGTTCTACCATGCTTATTATCAGTGGTTTTAATAAAAAATCTTTATCAGCAATGATAGGAACTTCAGGTGGAGTGGTTTGTGCCGGAATTATAGCGATGGTAATAGGGACACTGGCTAAATTAACCGGATTTGGAGATCAAGAAGCTCAAATGTTGATGTACATACCGCAAAATATAGCGTTCGACTTTAAAGGTCTATTGTTTGCCGGTATTATTATAGGGACTATGGGAGCTACAATGGATGTAGGGATGTCAATTGCTTCTGCAATGCATGAGATCAAAGAAAACAGTCCTAATATTAAACATTTGGATCTTATTAAAGCAGGCATGAATGTAGGAAGAGATACTATGGCAACTATGGCCAATACGCTTATATTGGCTTATGCAGGAGGGTCATTACATTTAATGCTTTTGTTGGTGGCTTATCAAACACCATTTTCCGAAGTGGTTAATTGGGATGCCATATCCACTGAAATATTGAGGGCTGTTGCTGGGAGTATTGGCATTGTAGCTACTGTACCTATTACAGCTTTTGTAGCAGGAATGATTGAGGAATATAAAGACAAGGGAAATAAAGCGATAGGATAGAACAAGTACTTATAATATGGTTTGAACTGCATATACAAAAGGTTTTACTTTAATAATGACATGCTATAAAATAATATTACCAATACTATGGAAAGGTTAATTAAAAATCTAGGAGTTAATATGGGAAAGTATTTGATCAAGAGAATGTTGGGGATAGTATTTGGGCTTATTACTGTTATTACCATAACATTTGTATTACTCCATGCCATGCCCGGAGGACCGTTTTCTCGAGAAAAGGCATTACCTGAACCTATACAGGCTGCAATAGAAGAAAAGTATCACCTGAATGATTCTATTGTTGTCCAATACTTTTGTTATATGAAGGATTTTTTAAAGCTTAAGTTAGGACCTTCCTATCGAAAAATCGGCTTTTCTGTAAACGAATTAATTCATTCAGGCTTTCCTAACTCGGCAAAAGTCGGTATGGTCACTTTACTATATATTGTTTTAATAGGTTTTCCTTTGGGCGTTTTGTCTTCCTTTAAACATAATAGATGGCAAGATCGACTGATTATGGCTGTTACGACTTTAGGTATCACCATCCCAAGTTTTATATTGGGAATATTAATAATCTATATTTTTGGTTCTAGATTACACTGGATACCGACTCATGATCTAAAAACATGGAAGCACTATATTGGACCTGTCATCACAATAGGAAGCTTTTCTTTGGCGTATGTTTCCAGATTAATACGTTCTAATATGTTAGAGATTCTTCAAGAAGATTATATAAAAGCTGCAAGAGCAAGAGGCTTAACAGAGTACAGAATTTTATTTAAACATGCGTTTACAAATACCTTAATCCCTACTATGGCATATTTAACTCCAACTATTGCAACGATTTTAACCGGGTCTTTTATTGCAGAAAATATTTTCTCAATTCCTGGGATGGGGAGCATGTTTGTTGAAAGTGTAGGAAATAGGGATTATACCGTAGTCATAGGAGCGACTGCGATTTATGCTCTAATTCTTTTTTTAATGTTATTCATTGCTGATCTGGTATATAGCCTGATAGATCCTAGAATTAAGCTTCAAAATGAGTTAAGAGGTGAAGGGTAAATGGAAAAGGCTATTGAAAATCTTTGGGAGCCTGTGAGTATAAAAGACAGACATGCAGAGTCTAATATTGAGGATAAATTACCTAGAATAAAAGGATTTTATATGCGTTTTAAAACCAATAAAAAGGCTGTGGCAGGGGTGGCGATGCTTTTTTTTATTGCTTTATTTGCGTTAGTTGGTCCTAAATTAACGGAGTATTCTTATTTGCAGCAGAATTTAATGAATACAAATCAACCTCCCAATATGGCGCATTGGTTTGGAACGGACGGGGTAGGTCGAGATTTGTTTATACGAGTATTATACGGTGCAAGAGTCTCTTTAGTTGTTGGCATCCTTTCAGCATGTATCGTTTGCGTTTTAGGATGTATTTATGGCGGCCTATCAGGATATTTTGGAGGACTTTTAGATCGAATCATGATGCAGATTATTAATATAATAGGAACGATTCCCTTGGTTTTGTATGTCATACTTTTAAGCTTGATACTAAAACCAGGTATTACGACTATGGTTATAGCCATTGGGAGCATATACTGGATTCCAATGGCAAGAATTGTTCGATCTCAAATCATAAGTCTAAAGGAACAGGAATTTATTTATGCATCTAAAGCATTAGGTGCCGGCTCTTTGAGAATCATTACCAAGCATCTGCTTCCTAATATTTTGGGTACCATTATTGTAACGACAACTCTGGTAATCCCTGAAGCCATCTTTATTGAATCCTTCTTAAGCTTTATAGGTGTTGGTGTTGAAATACCCAAGGCGTCATGGGGCGTATTGGTGTATGATGCTATAGGCGGAATAAGGTCGTACCCTTATCAACTGTTCTTTCCTTCACTTGGAATATGCATAACGATTATTGGATTTAACCTCTTAGGAGATGGGCTTAGGGATATATTGGATATAAAGAAGGTTAATTGGAGGCGAATATGACACATCCTTTATTACAGGTCAATCACTTAGTCACTTACTATTGTACTTATCTGGGAAATGTACAAGCTGTAAGAGATGTTTCCTTTAATCTTCAAAAAGGAGAGACAATAGGGGTTGTAGGAGAGTCAGGCAGTGGGAAAAGTGCATTGGCTCTTTCTATCATGAAGCTTTTGGACCATTCAGGGAAAATCATGCAAGGTGAAGTGATCTTCAAAGGGAAAGATTTGTTGGCAATGACAGAAAAGCAAATTCGACCTTTGAGAGGCAGTCAAATTTCTATGGTTTTTCAAAATCCTAAAGCATCATTAAATCCTTTGTTTACCATTGGCAACCAGTTTATAGAATTTTTATCAGCTCATCAGAAAATGAATAAAAAGGAAGGGTATCGTTTAGCTATGAGTATGCTTTCGCTAGTAGGTATCCAATCCGGGAAAGAAGTCTTAAAGATGTACCCCCATGAGTTAAGCGGAGGGCTTTGTCAAAAAGCTTCTATTGCTATGGCTTTATCTTTAAAACCTTTACTATTAATAGCAGATGAGCCCACATCTGCATTGGATGCCACGGTCCAAGTTCAAATATTAGGACTCTTAAAGGATTTAAAGCAAAATGAAGATATGTCCATGCTGCTCATTAGCCATGATTTAGGCGTGGTTGCGAATACATGTAATAGAACGATGGTTATGTATGGGGGTATGATTATGGAAGAGGGAGAGACCGAGGAAATCTTTAATCATCCCAGACATCCCTATACA
This sequence comes from Clostridia bacterium, assembly GCA_022360735.1. The sequence continues at coordinate 1,520 of JAKSCF010000038.1, read as the reverse complement.
AAAGGCTTATTGGAATCTATCCCTAATGATACTACAGGGAAAGGATCAAAATTAGCGGCTATAGAAGGCGAAACGCCTAATATGCTGAATCCCCAAGACGGGTGTCCTTTCATGCCCAGATGTCCATATGCTATGAATATTTGTGTTAAAAAAACACCGGAGTATTTTAGAATTTCCGACCGCCGTTATGCCATGTGCTGGTTGCTGCATCCTGATTCACCCAGGCGTATTTAGGGGGAACTTTTATGACGTTGGAATATTTACCGTTGCTTGAAATAAAAAAATTGAAAAAATATTTCCATAATAAAGGACGGCTTTTTTCAAAAAAGCAGTTGATAAAAGCAGTTGATGATGTTTCCTTTAGTATTGATAAGGGGCAGACTATGGGTATTATAGGAGAATCAGGCTGTGGAAAATCAACTGTTGCGAGAACCATCCTAAGACTGTATCCTCCTACAGATGGAGAAATTTGGTTTGATGGTCAGCGGGTAAGCGACCTGAATAAAAAGGGGCTTATTAACTTTCGAAAAAATGCTCAAATGATATTTCAGGACCCTTATGGGTCATTGAACCCTAAAATGACGGCAGGAGATATTATTGGAGAAGCACTGGAAATTCATCAGCTTGGTAATGGTCTCTCAAAAAAAGAGCAAGTTAATGAAATGCTTGTTAAAGTAGGACTAAAACCTTATAACGCTTTACAATACCCCCATGAATTTAGCGGTGGACAGCGACAACGAATAGGAATAGCCAGAGCCTTGGCCGTAAGGCCGCAATTGGTCATTTGTGATGAGCCATTATCGGCATTAGATGTATCGGTGCAGGCTCAGATCGTTAATATGTTGATAAAACTTCAAGAAAATATGAATTTAACCTATTTATTTATTGCACATGACTTGCTTATGGTTAAGTACATTTCTGATAAAATCGGTGTCATGGTTCATGGAAAAATTGTTGAAATGGCTGATTGTGAAGAACTATACCACCATCCGGTTCATCCGTATACAAAGGCTCTCATTTCGTCCATCCTTGTACCGGACCCTAGAATGGGAATAAGTCAAAAAAATATAAAAAGTGAGGGCATCGTTTCTTTAGAAGAAATTGGCTATGGCTGCAGATTTAGAACCAGATGTCCATATGCAGATTCTTTATGCATGGAACAAGAACCTGAATTGAAAGAGATATCTGCTAACCATTTTGTTGCTTGTCATAAGATTTAAATAGTTAATACTAAAAGTTAAAATATAGAAAAAATATAAAATGTTACTGTAATAATTTGCCAATTGGCAAATTTTTATTTTTTTATGAAGGAACATTGAGTAATTTGTCGAATAGAATATAAAGCTTATTAAGAATTATATAATGGAGGAGTTCAATGAAAAGACCAATCATCCTATTGCTTGTTTTTTTATTAATCTTTTTTTCATTTTCAGGATGCAGTAATAACTAATCCTTAGATTCTGGCAAAATGCTATTAAAATTCAATTTGGCATCTGAGCCAAGCTCTATTGACCCTCAAT
>JAKSCF010000039.1 GCA_022360735.1 Clostridia bacterium | reverse complement strand
GATTTGAAAAAATGCAAGAAAAATGTGATTTAATAGGGAATATACGAGGGAAAGGACTTTCCTTAGGCATCGACCTGGTTAAGGATAAAAAAACAAAAATAGGAAACCGAGAAGCAGCTATTAAAATTTGCTATAGATGCTTTGAAAAAGGCGTTATTGTAATATTCTTAGCCGATGGTGTATTAAGGATTCAACCTCCATTGGTGATTTCAAAGGAAGAACTGAAAGAAGCCTTAGATATCATTGAAGACGCCATTGAAGAATATATCAACGGAGAAATACCCGATGAAATTCTAGAATTGGTTAAAGGGTGGTAAGTTAATTCAATTTCAACATTTATTATTTATATAGTTCTGATATTCATGACTTGGTTCATCTTTTATAGAAACAATGCAAGCTCCTACATTTTTTCTATAATAGTCATTATGATTTAGAATATCAAAGCTGTATAGCCGGTATCCTGTATAGGACACCAGCTGTAATAAGTGTTTAAATAAAAATATACAAGGAGAGACACTATGAATTTTGTGAAATCGGAAACTTTTAAAAAGTATTTCGTACCTGGTATTATTTTTCAATCAGTTGTAATTGCTGGTGGATACGGTACCGGTCGAGAGTTGGTGCAGTTCTTTCTAGGCTTCGGAACATTAGGTGGACTAATAGCCATGATCGCTATTTCTACTGTTGTTTGGTCATTAGTATGTGCTGCAACCTTTGAGTTCGCTAGGTTTTTCAAAGCCTATGATTACAGAACTTTCTTTTCTAATCTTCTAGGTAAAGGCTGGTGGATTTATGAAGTATGTTATTTTGTTCTATTATTAATTGTACTTGCTGTCATCGCGTCATCAGCAGGTAGTATACTCAATGAAATATTTGGTATTCACTACTATATCGGTGTCATTGGCATGATGATAGGCGTAGGTTTGTTAGTATTTAAGGGTTCTGAGGCAATTGAAAAGTTCTTATCTTATTGGTCTTTCTTGTTATATGGCGTGTATATCTTATTTCTAATCTTATGTTTTACAAGATTTGGGAGCAGCATTCTTTCTTCTATTACAGGTGGGAGCATTGAAGAAGGATGGGCACTTGGTGGTTTTAAATATGCATTTTATAACCTTGGAATTATACCCGCTGTTTTATTTTCTGTACGCCATATTGAAACAAGGAAAGAAGCCGTTGGCGCCGGTATTTTAGCCGGAGTAATCGGTATTATACCTGGTGTGTTGTTGTATTTTGCTATGATCGGTTTACATCCTGAAATACTAGATGCAACAGTCCCAACAAATTTTATATTAGAAAAGTTAAACCTTCCTATCTTCCAAATTATATTCCAAGTCGTATTATTTGGTACTTTAATCGAAACAGGTACAGGCTTTATATTTGCTGTAAACGAACGCATCTCTTCAGTTCATACGGAAAAAAACAAAGAAATGCCTTCATGGATTACGCCTACACTTACCATCGTATTATTGATAATAGGAATGTTTATTGCTCAATTTGGACTTATTGGTTTAATTGCTAAAGGGTATGGAACCATAACATGGGGTTTCTTTATTTTCTATGTCATACCCATTTTAACTTTAGGTATTTATAAAATTATAAAATCTAAAGGGACTAACACATCCGAATAAACATACTAAAATAATTCCTTCCAAAAGGGGCTGTCTCACAAAATCTTGAGGCTCCCCTTTTTTTATTCATAAATCTTCCTTTATTTTATTACAATTTAAGTATATAATTGAATTGTTATTGGTACAATCAAATAATTGTATGTAATACAATAAAGAGGTGGAAAGATGATTAACTATTATGGTAACGAAATTACATGGGTCCCAAAGCTTGAACAATCTAACCAACCTATTTATATCTTAATAGCTGAAAGTATTGAAAAAGACATTAAAGATGGAAAATTAAAAAGCAGTTTCAAGCTGCCGCCACAACGTATTATTGCAAACTACTTAGGTATCAATCATAGTACTGTAACCAGAGCCTATAAATTATGTGAAGAAAAAGGTTTAATTAAAGGTGTCATTGGGAAAGGAACTTTTGTCAGCACCAGTGCAGGTATTCCGGTTAATCTAATATCAGATCATAAAGGCAATAACATTATTGAAATGGGTATGGCTTTACCAATATATGAAGTGAATCCACTTATAGAATCTTATGTTACCGAGCTTTATTCCTCTATAGATTATAACGTTGTCTTTAAATATACATCCCCGGAAGGTCATATCAAGCATAGGTATATCGCTTCCAAATGGTTAGAACAGTTCAAAGTGAATAGTCGTGCAGAAAATATCATTATTACTTCAGGCGCACAGAATGCAATCTCAGTTGTTCTAGTCAGCTTATTTAACAAAGGGGATCGTATTATCGTTGATGAATTTACATATACAGGCTTAAAAAGCTTATCAGAGCTTCTTGGTATCATATTAATTCCTGTTAAAGGAACCCCCTCCGGTATTGACCTGGAAGCACTGGAAACCACATGCAAAAGGGAAAGCGCTAAAGGTATATACCTGATTTCTGATTATCATAACCCAACTTCTGTAACTTTAAGTCATGAAAGCAGAATGGAAATAAGTAAAATCATTTCAAAATATAATTTACTTTTAATTGAAGATGGGACTTTCAGCTTTACAATAAAAGATAAAATGAAGCCTATTTCCTCAATCATACCGGACAATAGCATTTACATTCACGGTACGTCGAAATCATTAAATGCTACTTTTAGAATTGCATATATTGTATCTCCAAAAAAATATATCCAGCAGCTCAAGCATGGTGCTAACAATCTCACTTGGATGTCTTCACCTTTAACTTCTGAAATTGTATCTCTATTTCAAGCTACATCAAAATATGATACCATCATAAAAGCAAAAATAAAGATACTGGAAGAAAGAAACCGGATACTGGATGAGATACTAATAGGGCATGACATTGCCCCATCTCAAACAGGACTGTTTAGATATTTATTACTTCCTAAAGGTTTGGATGATACAAATGTTGAAGGTATTTGCCTTAAATCCGGCATACAGGTTTTTTCTTCCAAAAGATTTTCTATGGGTATGAATACCCTTCAAAATGGTATACGAATCTCTGTCAGTGGACCCAATAATTTGGATGAGCTGAAAGCAGGCCTTGGAATTCTGCAAGAAGTCTTATCTTCATACAAACACAATTATGATCCTATCATATAAAGTTTCAGTTGCAATTTAACCTAAGATGATAGTAATACTAGACCTTAGCGTACTTTTTAAATACAAAAAAGTAATAATCACCTATTTCGTACAGGTGATTATTTACGTATTATTTGGAGTCAAAAGGGGTTTAAGGGGCAAAAAATTAACCATATATGGCTAATTTTTTTAAACTATTTATATTATACAGAAATGAATTGATTTGTAAACCGTTTTATAGAAAAAAATGGAATTTTTCGTTAAGTTGTATTTTGAAATATTTTTATACTTTTATCTATCTTTTTATAAAACCATATTTTTCAAATATTTTTCTGAATATTAATCATTTTTTTAGCCATAATATTTATTGTAAGCTGCATTTCCTCTTAGTTGAGGAATCTTCTTACTCCTGAGAAGCAACATTATGTTGCTTCTCTTTGTTTTCTTTGAAACGCTGCGCCCAATATATCAATTTCGTATAATTAAGATATCTTAAATTTTTCCATTTATTTTTTGAATATTAATCATTTTTCTGCCCATAATATATATTGTAAGTTGTATTTACTCTTAATTGAGGGATCTTCTTACTTCGGAGAAGCAGCATATGTTGCTTCTCTTTGTTTTTTGAAACACTAATTGCATTTTTCATGGCTTTATCATTAAAACCATACAAATGAGGTACGATTAGATATTTCAAAATCTTTCACTTCTTTTTTGAATATTAATCATTTTTCTGCCCATAATATATAATGTAAGTTGTACTTCCTCTTAATTGAGGGGACTTCTTACTTCGGAGAAGCAGCATATGTTGCTTCTCTTTGTTTTTTGAAACACTAATTGCATTTTTTATGGCTTTATCATTAAAACCATACAAATAAGGTGCGATTAGGTATTTCAAAATCTTTCCACTTTCTTTTTTGAATATTAAATTATTTTTCTGCCCATAATATATATTGTAAGTTGTACTTCCTCTTAATTGAGGGGACTTCTTACTTCGGAGAAGCAACATGTGTTGCTTCTCTTTGTT
>JAKSCF010000456.1 GCA_022360735.1 Clostridia bacterium | reverse complement strand
AGTTGTTTATTATCTTAGCTTATAATGTTATATAAACGGTGGAGGTATCTTCATCCCACGCTCACCACCTATTGATTCGATTATTTCTCTTACAGGTGCAGCTATTCTACCATTGATTGATAGCGGTTGATCTTAAAAGGCTGTGTTCATATCATTTACATAAACACTAATATCTCTTGAATCATCAATAACATCTTCAGCATCTTCCCTTTCATAAGACGTCTCCATATCTTCAATATTGAAGGCGTTTTCATCTGTTAATTCCGGGATTTCAATTGTAATATCTTTATTAATGTTCTTGGTTTCTGTTGTATATGTTATTTCCAATTGAATGGTTCCATTAGACTTTTCCGGCTCCGTATTTTCATCTTCTTCTACCATAACTTTTTCAAGTTCATTTATATTGAGTTCAATATCAATGATCCCGGATTCATAAACGATATAACCATCATTATTGATAACATAATCCACCACAATGCCGCCACTTCCCAGTATATTCATGTTATCCATTTCATCCATAAATTGATTAAAGGACGTCTTAAATTCTTGTATATCTGTTTCATTCGGAATATCATTTTCAATGTCTTCTTCCATGTTGCTGTATAGCGGGTTTATGCTTGTCATCTTTTCTTGAATTAACATTTGATTTCTAATTAAATGATATACATCTTCATTTTCCAATAAATTGTTAACCACATGACGTAACAGTCTTTTACCCGATTGATCACCTATTTCCAGTCGATATTTTGGCAAAGAAATACCTTCTACTTTTTTGCTGCCATTACGTTTGATAACCGTCATTCCAGGTTTAAAACTTTTTGCATAATCCTTTATAAGTACCATAGCTGCTTCATTTATATCATAACTGGAATTCATTAAGCTGGACAGCTCCTCTTTTACATTACTTGTTATTTCAGCTTCTTCATTCCCTTCACTCATAAGCGAAAATAAGTCTAAAACCATATAAGGTTTATCTGTAGAACCATAAAAACCTGTAAACATAGAAGGCATCTTAATAATTTGTTTACAGAATGGTTCTTCAGAATTCAAATCCATATCTATCCATATTCCAAAGTCCATTTTCATGTCAGCCAATTGTAACAGCCCCTGAATTTCTTGCTGAATAACCGTGTTCTCTTCATTCCTGAGCATTTTTTGATTCAAATTAAGACTTGAACGATCAATCATTTCTTTGATCATTTCAAACTCCAGTTGTTCTTCTTGGGTTAATCCTTTTACATCAAAGTGAATTGAAATTTCTGTATCTTCTTCCCAAGAAAACATTGTAGTAGATTTAAGCATCGCATCTAAAACTTTTATTTCATTATCTGTACAACCCATAAATGCAGTACAAATTAATACAAATATAAGAGCAACTGCTATTTTCTTTAAGCAAAATCTCATCCGTTAACCTCCATCTTACTTTTTATCTGGTTTATATTAAAAAACATACTTAAATATATTCTTTGTAGCGTATATTAGAAGTAAAAATAAATAAGTTAAAGCATTTTCTTAGTCATAAAAACCCGCTAGATTATAAATTTGGGGGTTTTCGTAAATATTGTGGCTATATCATATAGAAAGAGAGTTTTAATCTCTTTCTATATAGTGTACTTTAATGCCGAATATGCTGAATTGTGCAGAGTGTATTACGTAGCCATATTCAATATCTAATTCTCCATGGATATCAATATTGTATCCTATTCCAACATAATTACCTGAACCACCGTCATCTGCTCCATTAACTACTTGTGCAAACATTGGTTTTTCGAAATTATGCATGGTTTTTTGATAATCAATTGTACCCATAGCCGTAATGACTAATACTACAACTATGCAAATGCTGATGGCAATTTTGACAGCGTTTTTCTTTTTCATTTTGTGTTCCTCCCTTTGTTGCTTTATCAGGCTTGAACATGATGGTTAGCAAGGTTTTCTTGCGTGTGTTCTCATCCATGTTACGACTGATTTCAAGGAACCTAATCCATGCTAAATAATTATCCATGTAGACATTAAGCCTATTGGATGAATGGTTAACAAAACTATATAATTCTTCGTACAACTCCTGTTGTTCGATAGGATGCAACTTTTATTTTTGACCCAAATTAATTTCTCATTCTAGGTTCATTAGCTATAACTTCTACATTTTGCTTGCTTTCAATTTGAAGAACCATATAGGGATATGTTAAAGCTTCTGTCACCATTTCGTCACGACCAGGTGTAATTTCGGTATAGTAAATCAATATCTTTCCTTCTTTTTCTTCTACCTGATCGATTTTGATTTCATATCCACCGGTATTTCGCTCACCCAACCTAATAATAACATACTGAGCTTCTTCATCTAATATAATCTTATGACCACCGGTCATTTTAATTTCTTCAGCTGCTTTCAAGACTGATTCTGTTAATTCTGCTTCTGATACTATACTGTACTCTAATGTCTCACTGTCATTAGTTGTACAGCCTATCATGGTAACCATTACCATTAAGGTTAAAACCATTATTACCAATCTTTTCATTCTCTTCCTCCTGTGCCATAAACTTGTTAATATATTTACAGATTAGACGAAAAGAAAAGGGATTTGTTCCATTTTTTTAATTCCTTTCCAAAAGCTTTATCTTAATCAAATTTTTCATTTTCGTCTCACGCAGATCAAAATCACCTTCTATAAAAATGACTACTTTCCCCTTACGGAGTAAAAGTGTCTTGTAATCATCCATATAAACCATGTCATCAGCATCCCAGTCAGTATCTTTATCACCGGTTATTTCACCATAACGAAGTTCATCCTCTAACTTGCCTTTAAAAATAATTCCTGCAAAATACGCATTAATGGATAAATAATATTCAGTAGAAATTGAGCCTTCTTTCCCTCCTGCTATCTCGTAATAATCAAAATGTTTAGGTACTATAGGGCTTCTACTTTTGTAAAAACTGCTGACTTTAATTTTCACATCATGCTTTT
>JAKSCF010000040.1 GCA_022360735.1 Clostridia bacterium | reverse complement strand
TTCTTGCTATATCTCCTTGTTTATCTAATACCTTTTCTACTGCTTTTATACCTTTTACACTTTCAATTTTGGGGACTATTATTCCATCAAGTTTACCTTTCACTATTTCTTTTATATCCTCTTCCCATTCAGAGTACTCTAATGAGTTAATTCTTACTGTCGTTTCACAATTTCCATAATCTATATTAATTAAAGCATTTCTTACCAAAATTCTTGCTGAATCCTTTTCTTGTTGAGCAACAGCATCTTCTAAATCAAAAATGATTGAATCAGCTCCTAATACACCTGCATTTTGAACTATTGCGGGATTGTTTCCCGGTGCGAAAAGCATTGTCGTACGCATCATTATCACTCCTCTTTATTTCTTATTCTACTTAGCGCTGTTTCCACCCTTGATTTTATGGCATAATCCAATGCTCCCCTGTCTTGAATAAGTATTAATGAATCCTCAAGCTCTGACTCATTTAGAACTTCCATAACTATATCTCTAATTCTATCTCCATATTGTTTTTTCACGATACTATTAATCTCTAACTTTAATCCTTCTCCTTCCGTTAAGGGAGTAATCATTACTAAAAGATCACTTGACTCAAGACTTCCTGACTTGACCATCTCTTTTACTTTCATTTTGTCACCTCCTAATGACGGGTATTCTTTATTTTAATTTTTTCAATAATCTGTATTGCTTCATCTGAATTCAAAAATTGATATGTATTAATTGGTACTAATTTTTTTATTGAGTCCCAATCTTCTTCTCTTATGCATTGCAATAGGGTTCTTGCCCTGCATATCTTTTTTTTATATCAAGTATGGGTACAATATATCTTGAAAAGATTTTCAAGTCAAGAACGGTTTCTAATTCATTTACATAATAATGTACAAATTATCTAATTCATAAGAAACACGTGCAGCGCTTATAATCGTACGCATAAATAAAATAAGCAAGGATCTTGCTTATTTTATTAAAAAACTGTGGATAACTCTATTATTTTAGTTGGATTTTTCAACAGTATATCATAAAGTGTTAATAAAACTTATTTGGATTCAAGCAGCTCATCAAGGGGTTCTGCCTCCTCTAGGACAATCCCTTCTTCAAACTTAATCTCTTTCGCTGTAAGGCTTGTTTCTCCTTCTTCCGCGTATTCAGCACAAACCGTTATTTCCTCACCCACTTGTAAGGATTCTAATTCTAATTGTACGAAATTAGTCTTATCCGTAATGGTTATGATATATTCTGTCTCTTCATCTCTAATCATCAGCTCAGAATTTTCTATATCTATCTTCTGAATAACACCTGTTTTATATATACCATGTATTTGGGGGTCATAAAATGTACAGTCTGCAACTGCTGGTGAACTTGCTTCATTTACACACACTGCTTCTGCCATACCTTGCATAGGATACGATTCATCAATGCCGCCATCAATGATGATTTCCACATAATTGCCGACTTGAAAATCACGGCTGACATCTCGATATCCTATGGCAATGTCCTCCGGCATATCCTCAAAAAAGTTAGTAGCATCATCAATGCTTACCCAAATTTGACCTTTAACATTGCTGGCATTGGACTCCACTAAAATACGCTTGCCATCTTCACCTATATCTATTATAGGCCCTGCAACATCTGCTTCTTTTATTTTACTTTGCCCCATGGGCGGATTATCCTCTTCATTACCTTGTTCTATGCCTTCAGGGGTACAACCTGCTGTAACGAACATAACAAAAATTAAACCTATTATTAATATCTTTTTCATTTTCTCGCCTCCATATTTTAGATGCTTGATATCAACTTTATATATAAGACGATTATCATTAAAAAAAGTTCCATACATTAAAACAGACATGCCGCCCGGCACATCTATAAGTCTTTTAATAAACAAAGTATGGTATTTTATATATTAATATTTTTTAATAGTAAAACCATACAAATCGCCATCCATACATTGATGGCAGAAAAAATAATGATTTCGATTAAATTGACTGCTACACCCGCAGATGCCATGCCTCTAATCATAGCTAAGATGGTAATACCCATTGTAAAACCCTTCATAATGATTATGGAAGATAAAAGGTATCCAAAGGGTTTTCTTCTTATTATCAATACCCCTGACAAAATCGCAATAGGAACTATAAAACCTAAATCCAAGCCCTGAATGACTAGTGTTGTATAATGCTCCAACCCTTCCGGAGGGATAGATGTTGTATCAGCATTTGCAATTTTTCCAATCCAAAGTAAAGCAATGACAATACCTAAGGCAATCTGAAAAATACCTAATACCTTTACAGGAAGCCTTTTATTAAAATGCTTGGGTAATTGTAAAATGTCAAAAGACATTAAGTTTAAAATCAAAGCAAAGAAACTAACTGACATCAATAAAACATAGACCAAAAACAAGGAATTGTACATCCATAAAAATACATAAGAAGTATAGGTATATAAAAAATACCCCAATGTACCTGTTAGAAGAAGCTGTCCTCTCAAAGATCCTTTATGGGTTAATAATAAAGATATCAAAAGCAGCGGAATACCAAGAATCATGGTAACCATATCCTGAGCTTTGCCCTGGGCTACCATAGAAACAGAATCCCTATGATAAATACCTTTTCCGTAGAGCTCTATTTGCTCCCCGTATAAAGATGTAAATATACGATCTCCAAATGCTTCAGAAGAAAATAGTCCTATGGAAGACACTGCTAAAGATAGAATTCCTATTAATATAACTAAAAGAAGAATTGTTTTCTTATATTTCAATGTTTTTTCACCTCATGGCTGTGAAATTATTATTTATAATTTATGATCTCCATTAATCGTTGGCCTATCCTCTGTTGTTAAAATCAGTAAAAACAAAATCCCACTATTGTGGGATTTTTGGCGGCCACGGGAAGCCGCCGCTACGACTTTACAGCATCATATTGGTGCTTATAGATCCATATCATTTAAGATATCTCTTAATGATTTTAATTCTTCTGTTGATAGCGTAATGCCTTTTCCCATTTTCTCATGCTCGGGTGACCAATCTCTTAAATCATATTTTGGTGCTCTCCCATTCCAGCTTATTAAATTCAATTCTTTCATCCAGCCTTTTGTATTTTCCGACACAACGCCTACGGTTTCTTGAATCTCATATTTTATATCTGCCATTTTGTTTCTCCCTAATCCTTATTTCGCTAACTCATACATGGCATCTGCAAATATCACCGATGCCTTTAAGAGTAAATCGATTTCAATATACTCATTTTTTTGATGTTCCAAAGCTGCTTGCCCATCAAATACAGGTCCAAATGCTACTGCATTTTCTATAGCCCTTGCATAGGTTCCACCGCCAATCACGATGGGTTCGCTGTCATTATCTCCGGTATGTTTTGCATATACCTTCAAAAGCGTCTCCACCAGTTCATGATCCTT
>JAKSCF010000139.1 GCA_022360735.1 Clostridia bacterium | reverse complement strand
ACTATTTGATTCTCTAATATCTTTATAATAGCGTTCCACCGTTGGACCTATAATCGAATAGTTATTCTGCTTAGCCCATTTGGTTAATGCTAAATAAGCATTTCCGATCATATCATAGCTTCCAATAAAAATAGTACTTATATATAAACCGCCTTCAATAATTCTTGTATAATATACGCCTTCATTGAATTCAGTATTAACCGGTATACAAACTTCAACATCTGTATCCTCCGGATCATAAGTATTATAGGATTGATGAAATATGGTCATGTGTGTCCCTGTAGGCACCATATCTTTACTGTTACTTATTATTACGAATAACTCGTCAATCATATCATCAATTTCTTCTTCATTGGTTCGTTTTCTTTGACATAAAGCTAAAAAATCTCCACGATGTCCGATTAAAATATCAAAGTTATTAGTCGTATTTAAAATTTTGTCATTACCTTTAATAGCTCTCATCTGTTTTTCCATTTCAATAATTAAATAATTATATTCTGTAGCAGATTGTTGCAGGTGATCAATCTTGAGTTGCAGCATCTTTTTTGTATACGCTGAATCATTTTTGCACATTATTTTATCTATCTCTTCTAATGAAAATTCAAATCTTCTCAATTGTTTTATAACAGAAATTTTGTGTATTGCTTCATCCCTATAATACCTATATCCGTTGTCTTTAATATAGCTTGGCTTTAATAATCCGATCTTATCATAATGCCTTAACATTCTGGGAGAGACTTTACTTATTTTTGCAAATTCACCAATAGAATAAATAGGATCACCTTCTTTATTTGTATTTCCCTTACCTTATATTACTTATCTTATCAAAATAAAATAGGATCATAAATATTATTTAAATAATATAAAGAAATAAATTTTTGATTTTAATACCTATATACAAATTTTTTGAAGATGCAGAGCAACAGCATGTTATTACTAAGTTAAAAGAAGCAGATGTGAATCTAGCTAAAGTTGATTTCTTAATTCAAGAAACGGATGATATTTGGATAAGAGATAATGCCTTTATTGGTTCCATCATGAGGCCATTGCAGCCATGTACCCTCATGCGGCTCCCATTCTGCAGGCATAAAATATTTCATATGATTTGGTTTTTTCAATATTGACCTTCCTTATACGTTTATGAATTGAACTCATTTTAAAGCCTGACATTGTGTGAATGTCAATGACTTTTTTGAAAATTCTGTAGAAACATAATTTTCAAAAAAAAGAGACAGTTCATCTGTTTGATTTTCTTCAAACAGATGAACTGTCATATTAATTATTTTCAGTATTGTTATTTGTCTATTGTATTCTGTCTGTTTTAGCTTTAATATAGAATAAAAAAACCCTTATTAAAAAGAATTAAGTGAAATAAAACCATAACTATTTATTAATCATTAATATAATGTTATAATTTTTTATTAATTATAAAAGTATTTCTTTTAATGTAAACAATAGTAAATGACACATCGTATAAGGAGGGTTGTATGGAGAAATATCTATCTTTAAAAGATTATGCGTATAATTACATATCAGAAAAAATATCCAATGGTTCTTTACAAGCAGAAGAAAGAATAAATGAACAGGATATTTGTAACGAGCTTCATCTTAGTCGAACACCTGTGAGAGAAGCTCTAATCCAATTAGCTAGTGAAGGGTATGTTGAAAAGCTCCCCCGTAAAGGATTTATGGTTAAAAAAATTGATACAAAAAAAGCATCGGATTTATACACCATCATAGGCGCCTTAGATGGATTGGCTGCTTTTTTAGCGATTAATCGAATGACTGAAGATGATCTCAATCGAATGGAGTACTTATTGGAGGAAATGGCTCGGTCCATAAAAGAACATGAATTGGATGCATATTACCAATCTCAGATAGCTTTTCATAATGTTTATGTCGATAAGTGTAATAATTCTGAATTGATTAAATTAATTCATCTATATAAAAACAGTTTTTTAAGAAAAGCCTATATATCCAACGAAAATAAAGACATATTTAATATTTTAGAACACACTAACGCAGAACATAAAAAAATATTAGACCTTTTTAAAGAAAAAGATGCTGTGAAAATTCGTGAATTTTTACAAAACGTTCACTTTACAAATTTTTCAATTTTCTACCAATCTTCTATTACAATGGACAGTTAAAACAAATCCACTTTTAGTAACTTTAAAAGTGGATTTGTTAAAACCATGATTTATTATAAGGGTAAACTGACCATACATTATCATATTACAGCTTCAAAATATTTCTGGCTTCATCAGGTGCAGCAATTTGCCTTCCCAGTTCTTTAGCGATTCGTACGACTCTTTCTACCAGCATTGAATTGGTAGCAAGTTGATTTTTGTCATAGTATATGACATCTTCAATTCCTGTCCGTACATGGCCGCCCAATAATATGGCCATGGTAATCATAGATACCTGAGATTTTCCAATGCCACTCACTGTAAAAGTAGCGTCTTCGGGTAAGCCCTCAGCCATAAACATCAGATTTTTAGGCGTTCCCTGAATAGAGCCCGGCACATTCATTACCAAATTAAAATGTAGCGGACCTTTTAATATTCCTTTTTTTAATAGCTTTTTTGCATTTGAAATCATGCCTATATCAAAAGCTTCTATTTCGGGTTTGATATCATTGTCATACATTTTTTTAGCTAAAGCTTCAATAAGCTCAGGCGAATTGGCATTAACGCTGTTTGAGAAATTAGAAGACCCTGTGGCTAAGCTTGCCATTTCAATGTTCAGATCCAACATTTGGCTTCTCCATTTTATAGTATTTTCTCCGCCTCTGGGCCCTGTCGAAAGCTGTTTGATGATATCGATTTTTTCTTCATCTAGTTTCAAAAGAACTTTTTCGAATAAATCTCGTCTGCTGGTTGGCAGCCCCTCTTCATCTCTAACATGAATATGCGCAAGGGATGCGCCAAGCTGCCGACATGCTTTTATATCTTGAACGATTTCATCAATGGTAATAGGTGTATCGGGATTCAGCGCTTTTGTTGGAACATTTCCAGTCGGTGCAATGGTTATAATTAATGGTTGCATTTTTTACCTCCTATTTATCTTCGCAAGCTTCTTCCTTCAATAAAGGACTTACATGCTCGCATGTTTTAATGATGGCTTTTTCCAGACCATCCACTAATTCATCAATTTCACTTTTATTGATATTGATTGGCGGTGTAATCAATATATGATCTCCTCTATTCCCATCTACGCTGCCACCTCCGGGATACATAATGACCCCTTCATTAAGGCAATTATTCATAACCAAATTATTGACTTTGTTCTTTAGCTCAAAAGGTTTTTTTGTATCTTGATTCTTTACAAATTCTATGCCTATCATAAGCCCCTTACCTCTAATGTCGCCTACTATAGGGTATTGATACAGCTTCTTAAGCTTTTTCATCATGTATTGTCCCATTCTATCGCTGTTTTCTACGTATTTTTCTCTTTCCACTATTTCTATAACTTTACTGGCTATACCACAAGATAAGGGATTCCCTCCATAAGTATGCCCATGCACAAAGACACCACTGCCTTTTACCATGATCGTATCAAATATTTCATCAGATACCACGGCTGCACCTATAGGAGTGTACCCACAGCTCATACCTTTTGCTGCTATTATAATATCCGGTTGAACACCATAATGATCGATTCCAAATTTACGTCCTGTTCTACCAAACCCTGCCATAACTTCATCTATAATCAATAAAATATCATACTTGTCACATATTTCTTTTATCATCTGAAAATATATGGGTTCAGGGTGTATACCGGGTGTTGCGGAACCTACTACCGGTTCTGATATAAAAGCCGCAATATTATCGGGGCCTTGTCGTAATATTTCCCCTTCTAATTCTGAAGCAGCTTTAATACTGGTCTCTTCCAATGTTTTACATTCCCATGGATTCCTATAATGATAAAATTGATGAATCTTAGGGAAATTAATCAACATAGGGTCATATATGGTTCTTCTTTCTGAAATTCCAGTCATAGAAAGTGACCCTAATGTATTGCCATGAAAAGAATTCCACTTTGAAATCACTTTCCATTTCGAACTCATGTTGCCATCTCTTTCAATGAAATATTCTCTCACCATTTTAATTGCTGTTTCCGATGCTTCTGAACCACCGGATACAAAATAGACATGGTTTAAATCGCCTGGTGCCCATTTTGCAACTTTTTCAGCACAATCTTCAATGGTATCCACTGTCCATCTTGAGAGGTGTGTAAATGCTATGCGTTCCATTTGTTTTTTTGTATACTCTGCTACTTCATGGTTTCCATGTCCTATATTGGCTACGGATGATCCTGAGCAGGCATCTAAATATCTTCTTCCGTCTTCTGTGAATAGATATACACCGTCTCCTCTTACCACTTTGGGGTAATGCCAATTTTGATTTCTATAGAAAACATGATTCTTGGGAGCTAAGTTTAAACTCAACTTACTCGCATCCCTTCTTAATTATTGTATGAATTTAAAATTACTCTTTTTTTATTTTATGACGAATTTGAACCTTGGTTGTTAGACTCAGTAGTATTTAACATTTTTTTTAACGTTTATTAACTATCTTATATTGTACCATATGCACCACTTGTTTTCAGTGCAACTTCCAATCATATCATAAATAAATTTTATCCCATTTTATTCATTTGTACAAATCATTAAGTAAAATAAAATTAGATACATCAAGAATTTTTAATTGCTGAGTATTATGTTTTCAATCTGAAAAAGACCCAGAACACTCCGGGTCTTTTAAGAGGAAATAAAAAAATGATAACTGAAAGGGTATTTCAGTGTCAAATTTATTAATATTGAATCATAAACTTTCGTATAATCTTTACAAGATCATCATAGCCTTGTGCAAACTGTTCCAATGTCTTGTTAACGGCTCCGAATGTATCGAATTCTTCTATTGCCATGCCGTCATATGCTTTGACAAAGTCAGGGATTTGTCTTAATTGCTCAATGTAGCTTT
>JAKSCF010000646.1 GCA_022360735.1 Clostridia bacterium | reverse complement strand
AGATATTGCATTTATAGGTGTGGGAGGGATTCATTTAAGTGGAGGGCTTACAGGGTATGACGAAAAAGAAATCATGCTTTCACGACAAATTATTAGAAATGCGAAGGAATCGGTTGCTGTTTTGGATCACTCAAAAATTGGTGTAAGAAATCTTTATAAAATTGTTGATTTGCATGAAATTGATAGGATTATATGTGATAAAAAACATCCTGAAGGATGGGAAAAATTGCTTCAAAATTATAATATAGAATGGTTGAATAATCTGGGTTAAGGAGGATAATGATGTTTAAAGCAGTAATTTTTGATAAAGATGGTACGCTCATAACGATAGATAAATTATGGAGTAAAGTTTATAGAGAAGCTACAAAGAAATTTTTCCAACAAAATAAAATAGGTGTTGACATTGAAGAAGCAATGATATCTATCGGAATCAATGGTGACAATATAGAAAATGGCAGTGTATCATCCATAGGAAGTATTCAAGAAGTTCTACGTACAGTATTGAATAGTCCTTTAAATGCAGAAAAGTTAAGTGAAGAAGCGTTAATAAATGAATATGAAGCATTAATCACTCAAAAGGTAAAAGAAAATCAACAATATATTGAGCTGATTCATGAAGATGTTCCTTCTATACTTAAAAAACTAAGGGATAAAAAAGTAAAAATTGGATTAATCACCACTGACTCTAGGGACAATACGGTGTTTATGTTAGAATACCTGGGAATTGAGAATTATTTTGACTATATCGGCTGTGGTGATGATGAACATTTGAAAGCTAAACCTTCAAGAGATCATGGACGTTTCTTTATGAACTTTGCTAACCTTGAGCCAAGTCATGTATTAATGGTAGGAGATAGTCGGTATGATGAATTGTTTGCTGAAAAATTAGGCTTTGATTTTATTAAAATTAATCATAGAAGGGATGTTCAGCGTTTACATTCTATATTAAAAATATAAAGAAAGAATACCAGCTAAGGGGGATTTATGAAAAAGCTTATACTTGTTGTATTAGATGGATTGAATAATACTGCAGCACTTGAAAAGATGGGGTTTATGAAGCACTTGGAGGAGCTGAATATCGCAAAAAGAGAGATTGTTACGGCATCACTTCCCACTCTTTCCAGGCCGTTATATGAAACGATTTTAACCGGTAAAGAGCCTTATGAACATGGTATATTGCACAACGACATTGTTAGAAAAAGTAAAGAAATCAGTATTTTTCACAAAGCGGATAAGGCTGGATTAACGACGGCTGCAGCTGCCTATTATTGGATATCTGAGCTCTATATGAACGTGCCGTTTAATCCAAAAAAAGACCGCATACAGCTTAAAAAAGCGGCACCAATCCATTATGGAATATATTACAGCGAAGATCAATATCCGGACTCTCATTTATTTCAAGATGCACAATTTCTAGTGGATGAATTTCAGCCTGATTTTTTACTGATCCACCCCATGAATATAGATTATTATGGACACTTGTATGGCAGTCATTCAGAAGAGTATGGCTTATCGGCAAGAAAAGCAGATGTTATACTTTCTGGTTATAGTCCTAATTGGCTTAAAGAAGGCTATGATATAGTGGTGACGGCGGATCATGGTATGAATACAGATAAAAGCCATGGGGGAGGTTTAGATGATGAGAGAAAAGTACCATTATGGTATTTAAAAAGCGATATGAAAAAAGAGTTTCCTATTTTGCCTACAAAACAAACAGATGTATTTTCTTTGACCTGTAAACAACTGGGACTATAAAATTTTTTCTATAATAAAAGGTATGAACTAAGAGGTCCATACCTTTTATTTAATTTATTGCATTATATCAAATTAGATTTTTGTAACAGTCTTTGGATAATAACTGCAACTTCAGCACGGGTAATATTGTCTTTAGGGGCGATGGTTTTACCGTCTCTACCGGAGATGATTTCAGTTTTTATACAGGAAGCAACCGATTTCTGTGCCCAATTTGCAATTTCATTCTCATCGCTGAAAGCAGAAAGTACATTAGCAATTTGATCTTCGTTTAAGTCAGGATTAAGATTTGTAATATCCATTGCTCTTGCTATGATTGCCATAGCTTCCTCTCTGGTTATTTTAAGTTGAGGATTAAATGCACCGTCATACCCACCTATTAAACTATGACTGAAGGCAGTCTTGACATAATCGGAATACCAGTCTTCAGCCTTTACGTCATAAAAAGGATTTGTATCCGTTTTCATATCCAGCTTAAGGGCTCTAACAATTACTGCAGCAAATTCGGCACGTGTAATATCTCTGTTTGGCTCAAACTTATTATCACCTGTACCGTTGATAATATTTCGTGTATTCATGTCGGTTATAGCATCCGCACCCCAGTGACCGGCAATATCTGAAAATCCGGT
>JAKSCF010000042.1 GCA_022360735.1 Clostridia bacterium | reverse complement strand
TCAGCTAATGGCTAAGGAAGGCAAGCATGCTACACTGAGACTGCCATCTGGTGAAATGAGAAAAGTAAGCTTAGAATGCAGAGCAACTATTGGTGAAGTAGGTAATCTTGATCATTCTAATATCAATATTGGTAAAGCAGGTCGTAAAAGACATATGGGTATCCGACCAACGGTTAGAGGTTCTGTTATGAATCCAAATGACCATCCACACGGTGGTGGTGAAGGAAGAGCACCTGTAGGTAGACCTAGCCCGGTAACACCTTGGGGTAAACCAGCACTTGGTTATAAAACAAGAAAGAAAAATAAGCCTTCTGACAAATACATTGTAAAACGCAGAGACAAAAAGTAGAGTCAGTGAAGTGAAGGGAGGAAAAAGTTAATGGGAAGATCTCTTAAAAAAGGGCCATTTGTAGCACCTAAACTTATAAAAATAATCGACGGAATGAATTCAAAAAACGATAAAAAGGTTATAAAAACATGGTCTAGAGCATCTACAATTTTTCCACAGATGGTAGGACATACCATAGCGGTACATGATGGAAGAAAACACGTTCCAGTTTATATAACTGAAGATATGGTAGGACATAAGCTTGGAGAATTTGCTCCTACTAGAACTTATCGAGGCCATGCCGACAAAGAAAAATCTTCAAAAGTTAAGAAATAATAATAAACAATTGCGGAAGGAGGGTATTCGATGGAAGCAAAAGCAATTGCCAAGTATGTGCGAATTTCTCCCAGAAAAATGAAGCCCATAACAGATTTAGTAAGAGGAAAAGATGCTAACGAAGCATTAGCGATATTAAATTTTACGCCTAATAAAGGTGCAAAAGTATTACAAAAAGTAATCAACTCTGCAGTAGCAAATGCTGAAAACAATCACAGTATGGATCCGGATAATTTGTATGTTTCAGAAGTATATGCCAACCAAGGACCTACTATGAAGCGTTGGAGAGCAGGATCAATGGGACGTGCGTCAATCATACTGAAAAGAAGTAGCCATGTAGGGGTTGTATTAAAGGAGAAAGCATAGTAGAAGGAGGTAAATTGAATGGGTCAAAAAGTAAATCCCCATGGATTAAGAGTGGGTGTCATTAAAGACTGGAATTCAAAGTGGTATGCAGATAAAAAAGAGTTCGCAGACCTTCTTATTGAAGATAATAAAATCAGACGTTATATCAAGAAAAAATTGTATACCGCAAGTGTTTCTAAAATCCAAATTGAAAGAGCAGCAAACAATAAAGTAAAAGTAACAGTCTATACAGCTAAACCGGGAATGGTCATAGGTAAAGGCGGATCGGGAATAGAAGAAGTTAGAAATGAACTGCAAAAATTGATTAATAAAAGCGTTATGTTGAATGTGTTCGAAATCAAAAGACCTGAATTAGATGCTCAGTTAGTGGCAGAAAGCATTGCGTCTGCCCTTGAAAGAAGGATTTCCTTCAGGCGTGCTATGAAGCAGGCAATGGGTAGAACCATGAAAGCCGGTGCAAAAGGCATTAAAGTTATGTCAGCCGGAAGACTTGGCGGTGTTGAGATGGCACGAAGCGAAAAGTATAGTGAAGGCAATGTACCTTTGCATACACTAAGAGCTAATATTGATTATGGATTTGCAGAAGCAAATACAACATATGGAAAAATTGGTGTCAAAGTATGGATCAACAAAGGTGAAGTTTTATCTAAAACTTTTATTGAAGAAGTTCAAGAAGATAAAAAATCAAGAAATGATGACAGAAGAAGAAATAATAGACAAAGAAGAAAACCAGATTATTCTAAAAGAAAAGAAGCATCAGAAAAAGAATAATAGTGGTAGAAGCTTATGAATTAGCTGTTTTGACCAGAAAGGAGGAGTATAGCGATGTTAATGCCTAAAAGAGTAAAACGTCGTAGAGTTCATAGAGGAAGAATGACAGGTAAAGCGACTAGAGGAAACAAAGTCACTTACGGTAAGTTTGGGCTTATGGCTTTAGAGCCTGCTTGGATTACTTCCAACCAGATTGAATCTGCAAGGATAGCTATGACTCGATCTATAAAAAGAGGAGGAAAAGTTTATATTAAAATTTTCCCTCATAAGCCTGTGACAAAGAAACCTGCAGAAGTTCGTATGGGTGCAGGTAAAGGGGCGCCGGAGTTTTATGTAGCTAAAGTAAGACCAGGAAGAGTTATGTATGAAATAGATGGTGTAACCGAAGAACAAGCAAGAGAAGCGATTAGACTTGCAATTCATAAACTACCAATCAAATGTAAATTTGTAGTTCGTGATGATTTAGAAGGCAAGGGTGGTGAAGTAAATGAAGGCTGATAAATTAAACGAAATGACTGAACAAGAATTGAATAGCGAGATTTTAAAGTTAAAGAACGAATTATTCAATCTTCGTTTTCAACATGCTACTGGTCAGCTTGAAAACCCTGTAAGTGTTAGAAAAGTTAAAAAGGACATTGCACGTGCTAAAACCATCCTGAGAGAAAAAGAGCTCAAGAAGGCAAATGCGTAGTCATTACGTGGAAGGAGGGTGAATCATGGACAGAAATCAAAGAAAAACCAGAATAGGAAACGTTGTTAGCGATAAAATGGATAAAACCGTTGTTGTAGCGGTAGAGGATTTTGTAAGACATCCACTTTATGGTAAAGCGGTTAAAAGAACTAAGAAATTCAAAGCACATGATGAGAATAATGAGTGCAGAATAGGCGATAAAGTTAAAATTATGGAAACAAAACCAGTAAGCCGAGATAAACGATGGAGGCTGGTTAACATAGTTGAACGCGCTAAATAATTCTGAGAGGAGGCACGAACAATGATACAACAAGAAACACGTCTTAAAGTAGCTGATAATTCCGGAGCAAAAGAATTATTATGTATTCGCGTTCTAGGTGGAACACGTCGTAAATATGCGAATATTGGAGACGTAATTGTATGTGCAGTAAAAGATGCAACGCCTGGTGGTGTTGTCAAAAAGAGTGAAGTTGTAAGAGCCGTTGTAGTAAGAAGTAAAAGCGGGGTTAGACGTGCTGACGGCAGTTATATCAAATTTGATCAAAATGCAGCAGTTATTATAAAAGAAGATAAAAACCCTGTAGGAACACGTATATTTGGTCCTGTTGCGAGAGAATTAAGAGAAAAGAGTTTTATGAAAATAATTTCACTTGCACCGGAAGTATTATAGCGAGGAGGTGTAATTATGAACATAAAAAAAGATGATACGGTATATGTAATATCTGGAAAAGATAAAGGTAAAAAAGGAAAAGTCTTAGTGGCTTTACCAAAAGATAATAAAATTATTGTAGAAGGTGTGAATGTTCAGACAAAGCATCAAAAACCATCCAGAAAAGTACAACAAGGTGGTATTGTCCATCAAGAAGGACCTATCCATGTATCCAATGTAATGATTTGGGATAGCAAAGCAAAAGCGCCTTCAAGAGTTGGATACAAATTTTTAGAAAATGGTAAAAAAGTAAGGATATCCAAAAAATCGGGTGAAGTATTGGATTAATGACCTGAAAGGAGGGAACAGACTTGGCTGCAAGGTTAAAAGAACATTATCAAAAAGAAGTATTTAATGCTTTAAACGAAAAGTTTAAATACGACAACGTAATGGAAACACCGAAACTTGAAAAAGTAGTTATTAATATGGGCTTAGGTGAAGCTAAAGATAATTCAAAAATGCTTGAATCAGCTGTTGAAGAGCTAGGAATTATTGCTGGACAGAAGCCGGTTATCACAAAAGCAAAAAAATCTGTAGCAAACTTTAAAGTAAGAGCAGGAATGCCGGTAGGCGCAAAAGTAACTTTAAGAGGAGAGAAAATGTATGAGTTCCTTGATAAGTTATTCAATATTGCACTGCCAAGGGTAAGAGACTTTAGAGGTGTCAACCGAAATTCCTTTGATGGAAGAGGCAACTACGCACTTGGTATAAAAGAACAATTAATATTTCCAGAAATTAATTATGATAAAGTAGACAAAATAAGAGGCATGGATATCATTTTTGTAACGACTGCAAAAACAGATGAAGAAGCACAATCGCTACTTTCACTAATGGGCATGCCATTTACAAGATAAGGAGGGAAGACTGTGGCAAAGAAATCTCTTAAAATAAAACAACAGAGAAAACCCAAGTTTTCCACAAGACAATATACTCGTTGCAGAATATGTGGAAGACCACACGCTTATTTGAAAAAGTTCGGTATATGCCGTATATGTTTTAGAGAATTGGCTTATAAGGGAGAAATACCTGGAGTAAAAAAAGCCAGCTGGTAATGAGTACAGGGAAGGAGGTAATATGCCATGACAATGACAGATCCTATCGCAGATATGCTAACTAGAATAAGAAATGCAAATACTGTGGGGCATGATACTGTAGATATTCCAGCATCAAATATGAAGAAATCTATTGCTGAAATACTTTACAGAGAAGGATATATAAGAGGATACAACGTTATCGAAGATGGAAAACAAGGAATAATCAGAGTACAGATGAAGTATGCTTCTGAAAAAGAAAGAGTCATCAGTGGACTTAAGAGAATATCTAAACCAGGTTTAAAGGTTTATGCAAAAAGACATGAGGTTCCAAGAGTTCTCGGAGGACTAGGAATTGCTATAATATCAACTTCTAGCGGAATTATTACCGATAAAGAGGCAAGAAAAATAGGAGTTGGCGGCGAAGTCATTTGCTACGTATGGTAGAAGATACTCAATAATGATATAGGAGGTGCAGTGATGTCAAGGATTGGAAAACAGCCTATCGATCTTCCAAAAGATGTAACCATCGACTATGGAAAGAACAACCTTATAACAATCAAAGGTCCAAAAGGCGAACTCACGGAAAAATTCCATAAAGACATTAAAATTGAGGAAAACGATGGACAGATTGTAGTAACAAGACCTACTGATAATAAAGCACATAAATCTCTGCACGGATTAAGCAGAGCTTTGTTAAACAATATGGTTAAAGGTGTTACAAGTGGTTTTGAGAAAAAGCTGCAGGTAGTAGGCGTTGGATATAAGTGCGATAAAAAAGGTAAAGTACTTGTACTCAACTTAGGATACTCTCATCCTATTGAAATGCAAGACCCAAATGGTGTAGAAACAATCGTTGCCGGTAATGAGATTACAGTTAAAGGCATTGATAAAGCTATCGTAGGAAATTATGCAGCTAAGATTCGAGAAAAGAGACCACCTGAGCCTTATAAAGGAAAAGGTATTAGATATGCGGATGAATATGTTAGAAGAAAAGAAGGCAAAACCGCTAAATAGTTAGAAAGGAGTGATTGGAATGATCAAGAAAGAAAGCAGAAACGTCAATCGTCTTGCCAGACATAGTAGAGTAAGAAAAAAAGTGTTCGGAACTCCTGAAAAACCGAGATTATGTGTATATCGAAGTACTACCAATATATACGCACAAATCGTAGATGACACAAAAGGCGGTACTATTGTATCAGCGTCTACACTAGACAAGGAAATAAAAGATGAAGTAAAATACGGTGGCAATAAAGCAGCAGCTAAAGTTGTTGGTGCACTAATTGCTAAAAAAGCCATTGAAAAAGGTGTTGAAACCGTAACATTTGATAGAGGCGGATACTTATATCACGGAAGAATTAAGGAATTGGCGGATGGAGCACGTGAAGCCGGACTTAAATTCTAAGAAAAGGAGGGTAAAGTATGCAACGTAGTTTAATTGATGCATCAAAATTAGACTTAAAAGAGTCTATTGTAAATATTAGACGTGTCGCTAAAGTTGTAAAAGGCGGTAGAAACTTTAGATTCAGCGTAACCATGGTTGTTGGTAACGAAGATGGTTATGTTGGTGTAGGACTTGGTAAAGCCCAAGAAATACCGGAAGCAATCCGAAAAGGCATTGAAGACGCTAAGAAAAACTTGATACACGTACCAAGAGTAGGCACTACGATTCCTCATAGAATGCTGGGTCGTTATGGCGCAGGTCAAGTATTGTTAATGCCTGCTGCAGAAGGTACCGGCGTTATTGCGGGTAGTTCTGTACGTACAGTATTAGAACTTGCAGGTATTAAAGATGTCAGAGCAAAATCTATTGGCTCTAACAACTCTAGAAACATGGCAAATGCGACTATAAAAGGTTTGAAAGAGTTAAAGACTGTTGAATCCGTAGCTAAATTAAGAGGTAAAACTAAGGAAGAAATATTAGGTTAGAGGAGGGATAGCCGTGGCAAAACAACTTAAAATTACTCTTGTAAAAAGTACAATCGGCGCAAAGCCTCTACACAAAAAAAATGTTGAAGCACTGGGACTTAGAAAGATCAGACAAACAGTTGAACACCCCGATAATCCCCAGACTCGAGGAATGATTAACAAAGTAAAACATCTTGTAGAGGTAGAAGAAATCTAAAATAGGAGGTGTTATGATATGAAGTTACATGAACTTAAACCTGCCGATGGATCAACCAAAAATCCTAAAAGAAAAGGTAGAGGAACAGCTACCGGACAAGGAAAAACAGCCGGTAGAGGGCAAGATGGTCAGAATTCAAGAAGCGGCGGCGGTACCAGACCTGGCTTCGAGGGTGGTCAAATGCCTTTATACAGAAGAATTCCTAAAAGAGGATTTACAAATATATTTAAAAAGCAGTGGTCTGTAGTAAACGTTGAAGATCTTAATAAATTTGAAGACAATACAGTTATCACGCCTGAACTGCTGATAGAAAATGGACTCATCAAGAAAGTTCTTGATGGTGTTAAAGTGCTGGGTGATGGAAACGTAGAGAAGAAAATTACGGTTCAAGCACATAAATTTAGCAAATCCGCAGTTGAAAAAATTGAATCTGCTGGAGGAAAGGCAGAGGTGATCTAAACATGAATTTGGTAACAACTTTTGTAAATGCATGGAAGATACCGGATATACGAAAACGTATGCTCTTTACACTTTTAATGCTGGCAATCTTTAGACTTGGGTCTAACATTCCGGTTCCTGGAATAGATCGTGAAGTATTAAAACAATTATTCAGTTCAGGGCAAGGCGGCGGCCTATTTGGTCTGTTTGACTTGTTCTCCGGTGGTGCTTTTAGTAATTTCACCATATTTGCTTTAAGCATAACCCCATACATTACCGCTTCCATTATTTTAAACCTTTTGACAATTGCAATTCCGAGCTTGGAAGCACTTGCAAAAGAGGGTGAAGAAGGAAGAAAGAAGATTGCACAGCTGACAAGATATCTTACAGTTATTTTAGCACTAGTGCAGTCTATCGGTGTAAGTGTTGGATTGTTTAGAAGAGCACTCATCAGTACCGACACATTTTCAGTAGCAGTTGTTGTATTGACTTTGACTGCAGGTACTGCATTTTTGATGTGGTTGGGTGAACAAATTACTGAAAATGGCATCGGAAATGGTATATCTTTAATTATCTTTGCTGGGATTATATCTAGGTTACCTGTAGCAACTTATCAAACAATACAAAGATTACTCAAAGGGGAAATATCTATTGTAACATTGATCATCTTTTTGGTTATTGCTGTCATAATAATAGTTGGGATTATTGCAATACAACAAGGAACTAGAAAAATTCCCGTGCAATATGCTAAAAGAGTTGTTGGAAGAAAAATGTATGGTGGACAGAGTACACATATTCCACTTAAGGTCAATCAATCAGGTGTTATTCCTGTAATATTTGCATTGTCGTTACTGCAATTTCCTTTAACTTTAACGTATTTTTTCCCAGAAAGCGGCTTTTCAAAATTTGTTTATGATTATTTATCACCGTATGGAGATGTTGGAATATGGATATACTCAGTATTGAACATAATACTCATTATATTCTTTACGTATTTCTATACGGCTGTTACTTTCAACCCAGTTGAAGTTTCAAATAATATGAAAGCAAATGGAGGCTTTATTCCTGGAATAAGACCAGGAAAACCTACAACTGAATACTTAAGTAAAGTTATGACTAGAATCACTTTAGTAGGTGCTATATTCTTAGCATTTATTGCAGTATTGCCTACTTTGATATTCCAGTTTACAAATCTTCAGTTTAATTTTGGAGGTACATCATTATTGATTGCAGTAGGGGTTGCCTTAGAAACCATGAGACAAGTTGAATCACAAATGATGATGAGAAACTA